>WGAH01000027.1 GCA_015489145.1 Deltaproteobacteria bacterium | reverse complement strand
GTCCTGGCCGAGCACCGTGAGCCCGTTGCCCCGGCGCGCCACCGTCACCCCGAGGGCGCGGCCGAGGACCTTGAGGTGACCGTCGAGCTCGCCGGCGACCCGCGCTGGTCCCTGCGTTGCGCCCTGGAATTCGACGACCCCCGCGTGCTGCGCGAGGTCGCCGGCGAGCTCGACGGTCACCTCAAGGTCCTCGGCCGCGCCCTCGGGGTGACGGTGGCGCGCCGGGGCAACGGGCTCACGGTGCTCGGCCAGGACGGCTCGGTGGAGCTGGCCGCCCACGTTCTCGAGCAGCTCGCCGAGATCGCCGCCGCCGGCCACCCGGTCCACGCCGACGACGTCGACCGCGCCTGCCGCCTCGTCCGCGCCGACCCGGAGGTGCGCCTCGTCGAGCTGTACCGCGACACGGTGGCGGTGGGGGTGGGCAAGCGCACCGTCCACCCGCGCAGCGTGCGGCAGCGCGACTACCTGCACGCGATTCGCGACCACGACCTCGTCTTCGGCGTCGGGCCGGCGGGCACGGGCAAGACCTACCTCGCCATGGCGATGGCGGTGGCGGCCCTGTTCCGGGGCGAGGTGCGCCGCATCGTCCTGTGCCGCCCGGCGGTGGAGGCCGGCGAGAAGCTCGGCTTCCTGCCCGGCGACATGGTCGAGAAGGTCAACCCCTACCTGCGGCCCCTCTACGACGCGCTGCACGACCTGGTGGGATTCGACCGCTCCGGCCGGCTGCTTCACAAGGGCGTCGTCGAGGTGGCGCCGCTGGCCTTCATGCGCGGGCGCACGCTCTCCGATTCCTTCGTGATCCTCGACGAGGCGCAGAACACCACCGTCGAGCAGATGAAGATGTTCCTCACCCGCGTCGGCCTCGGCTCGCGGGTCGTCGTCACCGGCGACACCACCCAGGTCGACCTGCCGCCGGGGCAGGTGAGCGGCCTGGTCCACGCCGTCGAGGTGCTGCGGGGCATCGAGGGCATCGCCGTCGTGCGCTTCACCCACGTCGACGTGGTGCGCCACCCGCTGGTGTCGGCCATCGTGCAGGCCTACGCCCGCGCCGAGCGGCGCGCCCGGGAGGAGTAGGTGAAGCTGTCCGCGCGCATCCTGCGCCTGCGCGGGGCCCTGCTCAGCCCGATGGCCCGCCGCGTCCTGGCGCTGCTCGTCCTCTCGGTGGGTACCGCGATCTTCGTCGTGGACTACGTGCGGGTGCCCGACCGCGGCCTCGAGGTGGGGGAGGTGGCGCTGCGCGACATCCGGGCGCCCACCACCCTCGAGTACGTCGACTGGGACGAGACCCTGGCCCGGCAGCGGGAGGCCGAGGCGGCGGTGCCCCCGGTCTTCGACTTCGACGCCACCCTGGCGAGCCGCATCCAGGCCCGCCTGAGCGACGCCTTCGAGGCGGCGCGGGCCCGGCACGGCGAGGCGCTCATGGCCGCCCGGGCGGCGGGCCGGCAGCGGCTCTCCGACGAGGAGCTGTCCCGCATCGCCCTGGACTTCATCAAGCTCCTCGAGCTGCCGCTGGAGCTGTCCGACATCGAGCTGGTCACCCGGCACCGCTGGGACCGTCGCATCGAGGACCTCGCCCGCGAGCTCGTCGGCGTGGCGATGCAGGGCTACATCGTCGCCGACCGCTCGGTGCTGCCCACCGACGGGCGCGCGGTCAGCGTCGTGCGCCTGTTCGGCGACCGGCGCGACGAGGTTCAGCTCGACGACTTCTCGCAGGTGGTCACCCCCGACGAGGCCCGCCGGCGCATCACCCTGTACGCCCTCGAGAGCCTCGACGACTCGGTCGACCCGGACGTGCTCCGGGCGGCGCAGGTGCTCGCCCGGGCGGCGGTGCGGCCGAACTTCTCGTACAACCAGCTCGTCACCGAGGACCGCCGCAAGAAGGCCCGGGAGGGGGTCAGCGAGGTGGTGGTGCGGGTGGCCCGGGGCACGGCCATCGTCCGCGAGGGCGACGTGGTGACCCCGCAGCAGGTCGAGATGCTCGAGGCGCTCCGCCAGGCCCGCTCGACGACGGGCACCCTGGGGATCCTGTTCGCCTTCACCGTGCTCGGCGGCATCCTCTACCTGGCCCTCTACAACTTCGCCGCCGGCTTCATCCGCAAGTTCTCCACCAACCCGCGCGACATCGAGGCGATGACGGTGCTCGGGCTGCTCGTCCTCGGCCTCTCCCGCATCCTCGTCGAGCTGAGCGGCCCCCTGTCGGGGCTCATCGGCCTGGGCATCGCGCCCTCGACCTTCTGGTACCTCGCGCCCGTGGCCGGCGGCGCCATGCTGGTGCGAATCCTCGTCAACAGCGAGACGGCCCTGGTCTGGACGGTGGCGATCTCGGGCATGGCCGGCATGATGCTCGACCAGCAGGTGCTGTTCACCGTGTTCTTCATCGTGTCGGGCGTCGTGGCCGCCGGCGGCATCGCCCACACCAAGGAGCGGGTCAACGTGCTCCGGGCCGGGGTGGTGACGGGGCTCTACAACGCCAGCGCCGCCCTGGTGATCAACCTCGTCCAGGCGCACATGGGCGACGGGCTCGCCGCCGCCCAGCCGCTCTGGGACGTGGGCTTCGCCTTCCTCGGCGCCTCCCTCGGCGCGATCCTCGTGCTGGGCCTCGTGCCCCTGTTCGAGCAGTTCGGCTTCGTCACCGACTACAAGCTCCTCGAGCTGGCCAACCTCAACCACCCGCTGCTGCGCCAGCTCATGCTGCGGGCGCCGGGCACCTACCACCACTCGGTGACGGTGGCGCAGCTCTGCGAGGCGGCGGCCGAGGCGGTGGGGGCCAACGCGCTGCTGACGCGGGTGGCCTGCTACTTCCACGACATCGGCAAGGCCGTGCAGCCCCGCTTCTTCATCGAGAACCAGGCCGGCGGCCCCAACCCCCACGACAAGCTCGATCCGCGCACCTCGGCCCGGGTGATCATCAACCACGTCCTCGACGGCGAGGCCATCGCCCGCCAGCACAAGCTGCCCGGGCCGGTGATCGACGGCATCGTCATGCACCACGGCACGGGCCTCATCCAGTACTTCTACGCCCGGGCCCTCGAGCAGGCGAAGCCCGGCGAGACGGTGGACGAGGCCGACTTCCGCTACCCCGGCCGGCTGCCCGACACCCGCGAGACCGGCATCATGATGCTGGCCGACCGCGTCGAGGCGGCCTGCCGCTCCCTCAAGGACAAGTCGCCGGACAACATCCGCAACCTCATCCAGCGGCTGGTCAACAACACGGTGCTCGACGGGCAGCTCGACCGCTGCCCCCTCACGATCAAGGACCTCGTCACGATCAGCGAGACCTTCACCGCCACGCTCCTCGGCATCTACCACCAGCGCATCGACTACCCGGGCCTGCCGCCGCGGCGGGACGCGCCCGAGACCACCGGTCCGATCATCACCCTCGAGATCCCGAACCCCCTGGCCGGCGGCGTGCCCGACCCGGCGGCGGCGGTGCTGGAGGGCGGGGCCACCGACCCGGGGCGGAACGGGCCCGACGGCGGGCAGGCCGGGCTTCCCGC
>WGAH01000026.1 GCA_015489145.1 Deltaproteobacteria bacterium | reverse complement strand
CAGGTCACCCGCGTCCCGGCCGGGCGGCGGCGGGCGCTGGCCGTAGTCGTCGTTGGTGACGCGGGTGACCTGGAAGACCGCGCCGAAGAAGCGGTCGTCGAGGCCGCGCGCCACCCGGCCGGGGAGGTCGGCGAGGCGCCGCGGCAGCCGGGCGACGCGGCGGAGGAGGGCCAGGGGACGCATGGGGCGGCTACAGGCCCGCGGCGAGCTGGAGGTTCTCGAGCCAGAAGATCGCCTCGGCCTCGGAGACGAAGGCGTCGGCGTGCATGCGGAGGTAGTCGCTCAGGAGCAGGTCCTGGTCGAGGCGCTCGCGAATCGTCGAGCGGGCGCCGGGCTCCGCGCGGTGCCGCAGCCCCGCGATGGCGGCGCGGAGCTCGATCCAGCGCTCCCGGCCGCCGCGGATCATGAAGCGGCGGAAGCCGGGCCAGCGCTCGCTGACGATGATCCAGGCCCACTGCGCCTCGCTCAGCTCGCGGGTGGCGCGCACCTCCCGGGCGTACTCGGCCAGCAGGATCACCCGGTGGGCCAGGCGCTCGAGGAAGCGCGGCGAGCCGAGGGGGCGGTGGGCCACCGCCGCGCTCAGGCCGAGGATGGCCTCGGGCCCGAAGCTCTGGCGGATCACGTCCTCGGCGCTGGCGAGGTAGCGGCGCAGCAGGATGCCGATGCGGCGGATCTCGAGGCTCGGCACGGTCAGCGTGAGGTCGAAGATGTCGTGGAGGTCGCGCTCGGCCACCGCCTCGGGCACGTCGCCGTCCCGGTGTCGCACCGCCGCCAGCGCCGCCTCGCGGCCGATGCAGACCAGGGCGTTGGCGTCGGCGCCGCCGCCGAGGACCACCCGGAGCCCGTCGAGGAGCTGCCAGCGCAGGGCCGGCGAGAGGCGGTCCATCTCGTCGATGAAGATCAGCATGCGGCCGGTGCGCCCGCCCTTGACGGCCTGGACCAGGGCGGCGAAGCCGGCGGCGAGGGCGCCCACCGGGTCGGACTCGACCCCGGTGAAGGCGGCGCCGGGCACGTCGTGGGGCTGCCCGTCGAAGCGCAGGCGGCTGATGTGGCCGAACAGCTCGCGGGCGCGCTCGAGGTGGGGCTCGGGGTGCCCGGTCGCCCGGGTGACCGCCGCCACCAGGCCGGCCATGATGTTGCCCTGCTTGGACCAGGCCCAGGGCCGGTACCAGACGACGCCGGGAAAGATGCCGGCGACGCCCTCGCCGCCGCGGGCGCGGTCCTGGCTGGCCAGCCAGGCGGTCCGGCGCAGGAACTCGGCCTTGCCGCTGCCGGGGGCCCCGTGGACGGCGACGACGCGCCCGGGGGGCAGGCGGGCCACCACCCGCATCATCGCCCGCGACAGGCGGTCCATGCCGATGAGGTCCTCCCGGGCCATCTCGTCCCAGGCGTAGAGGTCGTGGGCGGACATGGGCGGCCTCCGGGCGATTCGAGCGGGGAGCGAGCCCATCTTAGCGCCGGCCGGCGCCCGGCGTCCGCCCCGGGCCGCGGTTCAGAGGTCGACGGAGACCTCGCCGGACTCGTCGACGCTCAGCGGCACCAGCCCGAAGGGGGTGTCCACGTCGGTGCTCGCCGCCAGGCCCACCGACACCGCGCCCCCGCCGGTCAGCGCGTCGTACAGGCCGGTGCCCGCGTCGATCCAGTCGATGTCCACGGGCAGGTCGACGGTGCTCGTCTCCGCGCCGGCGGCGGCGCCGAGGTCCTCGACCAGCCCGCTCGCCACCTCGGAGCCCTCCAGGCGCAGCGTGTAGTCGAAGTTCGTGAACTCCAGGGTGCTGCCGAGGTCGTTGTCCACGTCGATCTGCACGTCGAGGGAGGCGCCCGACAGGTCGATGCTGTCGACGACGACGCGGCGGAAGGAGAAGGTCGGGGCGCGCAGGGCCGGGAAGTCGCCGTCGGCGGCGTACGGCAGGTCGAGCTCGCCCCAGGGCGTCTCGAAGCCGAAGCTGCCCTCGAGGGTGAAGGGGATGGCGTCCTCGCCGCGGCTGGCCTGCACCACCTCGTAGAGCGCCTCGAAGCCGATGACGGCGGGCAGGGCCACCTCGCTGCCCCCCGAGGCCGCCACCACCAGCCCGTCGGGGTCGTCGCCGCTGAGCCACTCGACGCCCTCGAAGGCCAGGGTGTAGTCGAAGCGGGACAGGCTGAATTGCAGCGGGTTGGGGTTGTCGATGCGGAACACGAAGTCGGTGTCGACCGACTCCCAGTCGATCGCGTTCACGTCGAGGCGGTCGAAGCTCACGTCGAGCAGCCCGCCGCCGGTCTCGTCGCAGGCGGCCAGGAG
>WGAH01000025.1 GCA_015489145.1 Deltaproteobacteria bacterium | reverse complement strand
CCACCGGCACGGCGTGCAGGCGCGTGCCGTCGCGCGAGAGCGTGAGCACCGGCGCCGGGTCGTCGGCCACCGCGTCGAGGAAGGCGGCGAGGTCGGCCGCCGGCGCGCCGTTCACCTCGACGAGCCGGTCGCCCGCCGCGAGCCCCGCCACCGCGCCCGGCGAGTCCGCCTCGACCTCCAGCACGAGCATGCCCGGCGTCTCGTCGGGTTCCACCCACAGGCCGAGGGGGGCGAGGCGGCCGGGGCTCGCCTCGATTAGGGCCAGGCCGCCCCACCGCACCGCGTCGGGGGGCACGGGGAGGTCCATGCCGCCGAGGGCGGCGGCGTCGGCGGTTCGCACCACCACCGTGCGCCGGGCCTCGCCCCGCTCCACCGCCAGGCTCAGCTCGGCGTCCACGCCGGCGGCGAGGACGATGCCCCGGAGGTCGGCGGCGCTCGACACCGGCTCGCCGCGGGCGGCGACGATGACGTCGCCCCGCAGCAGGCCGGCGCGCTCGGCGGGCCCGCCGGGGAGCACCCGCGTCACCTCGGCGCCGGGGCGCGGGTCCTCGGGGGTGGCGGGCGAGTCCTCGGCCACCAGGCCGAGGGCGGCGCGGGCCACCCGCCCCGTGTCGATCAGCTCGGTGGCGACCCGCCAGGCCATGCGCGAGGGAATGGCGAAGGCGATGCCGGCGCTGCGGGCCGGCGCCCCGGCCGGCGAGAAGATCGCGGTGTTGATCCCCACGACCTCGCCGCGCAGGTTGAACAGCGGCCCGCCGGAGGAGCCGGGATTCACGGCGGCGTCGGTCTGGATGTAGTCCTGGATCTCGTCGGGAGCGAGGTTTCGGCGGCCCCGGGCGCTGACGATGCCGGCGCTCACGCTGAAGCGGAAGTCGAAGGGGTGGCCGACCGCCAGCACCCAGTCGCCGACCCGCACCGCGTCGCTGTCGCCGATGGGCGCGGCGGGAAAGGGGCCCTCGCCCTCGATGCGGATCACCGCCACGTCGGTGCGGGCGTCGGTGCCGACCACCGTGGCCGGGTACTCCCGCCGGTCGTAGAGGGTGACGGCGAGGTCGAGGGCGCCGTCGACGACGTGGTGGTTGGTCAGCACCAGGCCGTCGGGGCGCACGATGACCCCGCTGCCGGTGCTCAGGGTGGCCGCGTCCGGGTCGTCCGGCGACGGGGGCACGGGCAGGGCGAGGTCGCGAAACAGCGTCTCCAGGCCGGGCGAGAGGGTGCGGACCTTGCGCGCCGAGACGTAGACCGCCGTCGGCGCCACCCGCTCGGCCACGTCGGCGAAGCTCGGCGGCGGGGGCTCGCCGGCCAGCGCCGAGCCGGCCGCCGCCAGCGCCGCCAGCATCGCGATCCGGCCGAGTTTCCGCGCCACGCCGCCTCCACGGTCCCGCCGGACCACCCGGCGGACCCCCAGCATGGATCGCCCGCCCCGCGGGCGCAAGCTCCGGGCGGCGCTCCACCCCCTCGAAACGATGCCGGATGGGGGCTTGACGGCGCGCCACGGCTGAACTACCGAGGGCTCAACGCACCCGCCACGCTGAGCTCTCCCACGGGAGATGATGCGCATCTGGCGGGTTTTTCCGTTATCATGTGCCGCCCGTATCAGAAGAAGCCGCTTTCCGTCGACGAGCAGCTCACCCGCCTCGAAGGACGCGACTCGGCTCGGCGCCCCGCTGAACTGGCGCGAGGACCTCGCCCGGTGGCCGGCGTAGCGACCAGCGCCCCGGTCTCGCGCGCCCCCGCTCCCCGGCGCGCGCGGGATAGGCTGGAGCCCTGGAGGTGTCCATGCCCGAACCCGCCTTCGAGGAGGTCCTCGCCGCCCGCCTGGCCGCCGGAGAGGCCGGCGCCCTCGACGTTCGCGACGGGCGGCGACGGTGGGTGATCTTCCTCGACGGCGGGCGGATCACGGCGGTGCGCTCCAACCTGAAGTCCGACCAGCTCGAGGCCCTGTCCGCCGCCCGGCCCGACCTGTCCCCCCGGGCGCTGCGCGCCGCCCAGGTCGCCCGGGTGCTCCTGCACGCCCTGCGCGCCGCCTCGCCCCAGGTCGCCTTCAAGCCCGGCGCCCGCAGCCCCGAGGCCACCGACCTGCCCACCCCGCGCCTGCTGCACCGGGCGCTTTCCCGGGCCCGCTCCCCGGAGCAGCTCGAAGCCGCCCTCGCCCCGGTGCTCGAGGGGCGGCCGGCCTTCGAGGGTCCCGCCGACCCCCTCGGCCGGGAGGCCCTCGACGCCTTCCTCGTGGCCCTCGACGGCGCGCGCACCGGCCGGGAGGCCGCCGACTTCGCCAGCGCCCCCCGCGCCGAGGTCCTCGCCGCCCTGTGGCTCGCCTGGAAGCTCGGCTGGCTCGACCTCGACGCCGCTCCCGCCCGGCCCTCGGCGAAGCCCGTCGCCGGCGGCCTCGATCTCGCCGCGCTCATCGCCGAGGGCCTCGCCGCTGTCTCTTAT
>WGAH01000024.1 GCA_015489145.1 Deltaproteobacteria bacterium | reverse complement strand
GCTCGGAACCGGCCGGCTACGCCGCCTCGGCCGACGACTGCGACGACGCCGACCCGGCGGTCAACCCCGAAGCCACCGAGGTCTGCAACGGCGTCGACGACGACTGCGACGGCACCGTCGACGAGGACGACGCCGCCGACGCGACCACCTGGTACGCCGACGCCGACGGCGACGGCTACGGCGACCCCGACAGCGCCACCCTCGCCTGCGACGCCCCCTCGGGGATGGTCGACAACGCCGACGACTGCGACGACGCCGACGCCTCCCTCAACCCGGACACCACCTGGTACATCGACTACGACGGCGACGGCTGGGGCTCCGACCGCTACACCCTCGAGCAGTGCGAGCAGCCCTCGGGCTACGTCGCCAACACCGACGACTGCGACGACACCGAGGCCGAGGTCAACCCCGACGCCACCGAGGTCTGCAACGGCGTCGACGACGACTGCGACGGGGCGGTGGACGACGACGACGCCGACCTCGACACGACCACCGCCTCGACCTGGTACGCCGACGACGACGGCGACGGGTACGGCGATCCCGACGCCGCCACCCTCGCCTGCGAGGCCCCCTCGGGCGCGGTGGCGGACGACACGGACTGCGACGACACCGACGCCTCGGTGAACCCCGCGGCCGAGGAGGGCTGGTTCGACGGGGTCGACAGCGACTGCGACGGCGAGGAGGAGCCGGATCACTGCGTCGACGAGCCCCCGGCGAGCACGACCACCGTCGACACCACCTGCACCTACACCCCGAGCGTCGGCGGCTTCGACCCGCAGCAGGAGTGGTGGATCGACAGCTTCAGCGACTACTCGAGCTACGACGGCTGCATCATGACGCCGGTGGTCGGCGAGATGACCGACGACGACGGCGACGGCGACATCGACTCCGACGACACCCCCGACGTGGTGGCCGTGTTCCGCAACCCGTCGAGCTCCACCTACAAGGGCGTGCTGCGGCTGATCTCGGGCGACGGCAGCGCCGTGCACTGGAGCACCTACGAGGACAGCTCCACCGGCACCTCCTACTGGCCCTACCGCTTCGCCGGGGCGGCGATCGGCGACATCGACAACGACGGCACCCCCGACATCGTCACCACGGTCACGAACGGGAGCTATTGCTACCCGGCCGCCTACGACAACGCCGGCGCGATCAAGTGGGTGAACACCACCTCCATCGGCTGCCGGAGCCACGCCCCGGCCATCGCCGACCTCGAGGGCGACGGCGACGTCGAGGTGGTCTGGGGGCGGCTCATCGTCGAGGGGGCCGACGGCAGCACCCAGGCCGAGGGCTCCGGGGGCCGGGCCTACTACTCGGGCTACTCGAACTCCGGCTACCACAGCGTGCCCGTCGACCTCGACGGCGACGGAACCCTCGAGATCGTCGCCGGCAACACGGTCTACGCCCCGGACGGCAGCACGCTGTGCAGCACCGGCTACAGCGACGGCTACGTGGCCGTGGCCGACCTCGACCTCGACGGCGAGGGCGAATTCGTCGTGAGCGGCAACGGCTACGTCCGCGTCTTCGAGGGCGACTGCACCTACGTGGACGGCTGGAGCGTCACCGGCAGCGGCTACGGCGGGCCGCCGACCATCGCCGACTTCGACGGCGACGGCGAGCCGGAGATCGCCGTGGCGGCCAAGTACGCCTACGCCGTCTACGAGACCGACGGCACGGTGCTGTGGTCGAACAGCGACATCGTCGACGCGTCGAGCCACTCCACGGGCTCGTCGGTCTTCGACTTCGACGGCGACGGGCAGGCCGAGGTGGTCTACGGCGACGAGTACTACCTGTGGATCTTCGACGGAGCGACGGGCACCGCCCTGTACCAGAGCAGCGACCACGGCTCGGGCACGGTCAACGAGTACCCGGTGATCGCCGACGTGGACGGCGACGGCAAGGCCGAGATCGTCGTGCCCAACGACTACCGCGACGACGGCATCCTCGTGATCGGCGACGCCAACGACGAGTGGGTGAGCGCCCGCACCGTCTGGAACCAGCACGCCTACTCGATCACCAACGTCGAGGACGACCTGTCGATCCCCTCGCCGGCCTCGCCGAACTGGCCCGACTACAACAACTTCCGGCAGGGGGCGCCGGGCAGCTTCGACCCGCAGGGGGCGGCGAACCTCTACCCGCTGGCCTGGTCGGCCTGCCAGGACACCTGCGGGGCCGACGTCGAGATCCTGGTGCAGGTGGGCAACGACGGGCAGGTCCGCGCCGGCGCCGACCTGGTCCTCGCCCTCTACGGCGAGGACTCGGCGGGCAACCGCACGCTGCTCGACAGCACGCCCTTCGACGAGCCCATCGACGCCGGCGAGCTGTCCGCGCCCTACTCGTTCACCCTGAGCGCCGCCGACGTCGCCGCCTACAGCGCGATCTACGCCGTGGTGGACGACGAGGAGGCGAGCAACGAGTGCGACGAGTCCGACAACGAGGCCGAGGTGGACGTGAGCGGCGTCTGCTCCTGAGCGGCGCCCGCTCGCGACGGGCCGGCGGGCGGCTTAGGGTGTCGCGCCCGGAGGTCCCGCCGTGCCCCTCCTCCTCGCGCTCCTGGCGTGGGTCCACCTCGCCCTGGCCGCTCCCGTCGAGCTGCAGGTGTGGCACGCCTACCGGGGCGAGGAGCGCAACGCCCTGGACGAGTTGCTGCGCCGCTACGACGCCGCCCACCCCGAGGTCGAGGTCCACGCCCTCGCCATCCCCTTCGACGCCTTCGTCAGCAAGCTCGAGGCGGCGGCCCCGCAGGGCAACGGGCCCGACCTGTTCATCTTCGCCCACGAGCGCGTCGGCGCCTGGGCGAGCTTCGGCGGCCCCGGCGGCACGCCCCTGGTCGCCCCCCTCGACGGCGAGGCCACCGGGGGCCTCCACCCGGCCACCGTCGAGGCCTTCACCTACGAGGGCCACCTCTACGGCCTGCCCCTGGCCTACAAGTGCCTCGCCCTGTTCAGCAACCGGGCCCTCGTGGCCGAGCCGCCGGCCACCACCGACGAGCTCGTCGCCTTCGCCCGCCGGTTTCGCGACGCCTCCCCCGCCGGCCGGCCCCGCTACGCCATCGCCTGGCAGGCGACGGAACCCTTCTTCCACGCGCCGTGGATGCACGGCTTCGGCGGCGGCTTCTTCGCCGAGGACGGCCGCGCGGTCCAGCTCGACCGCCCGGGCAACGCCCGCAGCATGGCCTGGGTGCGGGCGCTCCTGCGCGAGGGGCTGATCCCCGACGAGGCCACCGGCACGCTGGTCACCAACCTGTTCAACCAGGGCCTCGCGGCGATGGTGGTCAACGGGCCGTGGTTCCTCGGCGAGATCGACCCGGGCGTGGACTTCGCCGTCTCCCCCCTGCCGGTGGTGAGCGAGACGGGGCGGCCGGCGGCGCCCTTCCTGTCGGTCGAGGGCGTGATGCTGTCGGGCTACGCGCGGCACCCCCAGGCGGCCCGGGCCCTGGCCCGCTGGCTGGTGGCCCCCGAGCAGGCGGTGGCGCGGGCGGTGAAGGGCCGGCAGTCGGTGGCGACGATGGCGGCCTACGACGACCCGCGCGTGGCCGCCGACCCGGTGCTGAGCGCCTTCCGGGCGCAGCTCGACCGCACGGTGCCGATGCCCAACCGCCCCGAGATGGCGATGACCTGGGAACCGATGGCGCGGGCCCTCCGCAAGGTGATGCGCGGCGCCCTCGACCCGGAAGAGGCGGTGGCCGGAGCGGCGCGGGAATACGCCATCGTCTCGGCCCCGCCGCCCCCGCGGGCCGATCCCCGGCCCTACCTCGCGGTGGCGGCCCTCCTGGCGGCGGGCGGACTCGGGTGGCTCGGCCGGGCGGCCTGGCGCCGGCGCGAGGCGATGCGCGCCCACGCCTTCGCCTACGCCTACGTCGCCCCGGCCTGGGTGGCGATGGCGCTGCTCGTGGTCGCCCCCTTCGTCGTCGGCGCCGCCGTCAGCCTGTTCGCCCACCGGGGGGGCAGCTTCACCTTCGTCGGCCTCGCCAACTTCCTCGACATCCTGTTCGCCCGCGACTGGCCGATCACCTCGCCGCTGAGCTTCTGGTTCACCCTGGCGGTCACCGTGCTGTGGACGGTGAGCAACGTGGCGCTGCACGTCGCGATCGGCGTGTTCCTGGCGCTGCTCCTCCGCGAACCCTGGCTGCGCCTGCGGGGCCTGTACCGGGTGGTGCTCATCCTGCCCTGGGCGGTGCCCAACTACATCACGGCGCTGATCTGGAAGGGCATGTTCCACCGGCAGTTCGGCGCGATCAACGGCCTGCTCGCCCTGGCGGGCCTGGAGCCCGTGAGCTGGTTCAGCCGCTTCTCCACCGCGTTTGCCGCCAACCTGGTCACCAACACCTGGCTCGGCTTTCCCTTCATGATGGTGGTGACCCTCGGGGCGCTGCAGTCGATCCCCCGCGACCTCGAGCAGGCCGCCGAGGTGGACGGCGCCAACCGCTGGCAGCGCTTCCGCCACGTCACCCTGCCCCTGCTGAAGCCGGCGCTGCTGCCCGCGGTCATCCTCGGCAGCGTCTGGACCTTCAACATGTTCAACATCATCTACCTGGTGAGCGCCGGCGAGCCCGACGGGGCCACCGAGATCCTCATCAGCGAGGCCTACCGCTGGGCCTTCACGCGCAACGCCCGCTACGGCTACGCCTCGGCCTACGCGGTGCTGATCTTCGGCGTGCTGCTGCTCTACGGGCGGCTGACCAACCGGCTGGCGGGCCGCCGGGTGCTGTGAGGCCGGGGCCGATCAGCCCTGTCCGAAGGTCTGCTCGACGAGGGACAGGTCGTTGCGGAAGCCCCGGATGAGCTTGCGGGTGCGCTCGGGCAACTTCTGCGTGACCTCGATGTTCTGCTTGACCTTGCGGAGCTGCTTGTAGCGGGTGACCGCGTTGGACAGCTTCCAGGCGCCGGCCTCCTCCTTGAAGCGCCCGGGGAACTTCGCCACCTGCTTGTTGAGCTTCTTGAGGGTGGCGGGGGTGCCCTCGAGGCTCGCGAGGGCGGCGGTGTAGTCGGCGGTGGCCTGGTTCACCGCGTCGAGGGCGGCGGAGACGTCCGAGGGCAGGGCGTCGGTGGCCTTCAGCGTCGGGCGCTCGCCGTCCATGACGAGCTTGATCTTGCCGGCGCCCCGGTCCTTGAGCTCGGCGAGGGCATCGGAAAACGAGGTGTTCTCGGGCAGGGCCAGCGCCGAGGCGAGCTGCTGGTGCCCGCTCTTGCGGGTCTTGCGCGCCGAGCGCACCCGGTCGTCGATGTCGTCGACCTGGGCGAAGACCTTGTCGAAGGAGCGGATGCCGGTGGTCTGGATGCGGTTCGCGGACTTCTTCTTCGCGTGGGCGGGGGCGGCGAGGAAGCCGAAGACCAGGGCGAACAGGACGAGCAGCGAGGCGAAGCGCGACATGGCGGAACCTCTGGAGGGCGAAGCCTCGGGTGGAGACCGGTGGAACGGGGCGCCGGCACCGACGCGCGAGTCCGGCCGATATTCTCACGCCGCCGGCCCAGGGGCCAGCCCGGCGGCGCGGAGGCGAGCGGCGAGGCGGCTCCGCCCGGGCGCGGCGGCCGGGGGCCCGGCGGTGGCCGGAGCGGGCACCCGCCGGGCCGGGCAGCACCCTCGACCCGCCTGGAAAGGCGCCGAAGCACGTCACTCGACCCCGTTCTGCGAACAGGACCGGGGTCAATGACGCATCGCCCGCACAGGTGGGGCCCCGATGTCGAGGGGGGCAGCGGCTCGCGGCGGCGGGCTCGCCGAAAACCACGGTTCCTTCGTGGCGCCAAGGCCCCGGCCCCGCCCTGGACGCGCGAATTCGCCGCGATTCCGGGGCCAGGGTAGACACTCGACCCCGACCTGTTCGGCCCGCGCGACACCAGCGAGGCACCTGGCGACAGGTCGAGGGTGAACGTCGGGGGGGCTACCGCCCAGCGGCCGGCTGGCGCTCCTGATGCGGGCCGGTGCTCCTCGAGCCCGCCCCCACCAGGCCGGCGGCCAGCCGGGGCACGCGGCCACGATCGAGG
>WGAH01000023.1 GCA_015489145.1 Deltaproteobacteria bacterium | reverse complement strand
GCGCTGGCCTGGGCGGGCCTCGTCTTCCTGCCGGCGCTGGTCCCCCTCGCCGACAAGGGGCAGCTCGGCGAGCGCTACCTGTACCCCTCCCTCGCCGGCATCGGGCTGGCCGCGGGCCTCGTCGCCGGGCGCCTCGCGGCGCCGGCGGCCCTCGTCCTCGCGCTTCCCGCCGTGTTCTTCGTCCAGCTCCGCCTCCCGGACTGGCGCGACGAGCTGGCCTTGTGGTCCTCGGCCGTCGAGGCGAGCCCCACCCCCTACGCCTGGGCGGGGCTCGGCCACGCGCTTCGGGCCCAGGAGCGCAACGCCGCCGCGCTGCAGGCCTTTCGGGCGGCGGTGGACGACCCGCTCCCGGACTTCACCGCCTGCCCCCGCCTCGTCGGCACGGCCCTCGCCCTCGGCCGCCCGCGCCTGGCGGCCTCCCTGGGCGACCTCGCCGTCGCCCGCGGCTGCCGGGTGGACGGCGGCCAGCCCGAGGCCGGGGTCTTCGCCGGGCAGTACGCCGTGGCCCTCGCCTTCGCCGGGCGCTGGGAGGAGGCCGCGGCGGTGGTGGACCGGGCGGCCCCGGACCCCGAGGGCCGGCTGATCGTGGCCCGGGCCGCCCTGGCCCTGCGGGCCGGCGACGAGGCGACCGTCCGCCGCCTCGAGGCCGCGTGGACCGGCTCCGAGCCGCTGCGCGACCAGGCCCGCCGGATCCTGGCCGGGAGCCTCGGCGCCCCGTCCGCGGGCGCGGGTGAATCCGCCGCCCCGTCGGAATAGGGTTCCCCCATGCGCTCCGGGTGGATCCACGCGCTCCTCGTCCTGCTGGCCGGCGCCGCGGCCCACCGCTTCCAGCGCCGGGTCGACGAGGTGCGCTTCGAGCGCGGCGAGGACGAGACCCTCTACTTCCCGAACCCGGCGGCGCTCAAGGTGGCGGTGCTCGGCTACGACACCGCGGTGGCCGACCTGGTGTGGGTGGACGCGGTGCTGCGCTTCGTCGACATCTACGAGGGCGGCGAGACCGACCAGACCCGCTGGTTCGCCGCGGCGGTCCAGACGGTGATCACCCTCGACCCGAGCTGGCGCACGGCCTACTTCTACGGCGGCAGCATGCTGCGCGTGCTCGGCGCCATCGACGAGAGCGATCGCGTCTACCGGCAGGGCATGGAGGCCCTGCCCGACGACCCCTTCTTCCCCTTCTCGCTCGGGATGAACGCCTACCTCTACCACCACGACCGCGCCGAGGCGGCGCGCTGGCTCGCCCGGGCGGCCCGGCTGCCCTCGGCGCCGGCCTGGTACGGGGCGGCGGCGGCGAGCTTCCTCGACGAGCAGGGGGAGCGTCGCGCCGCCCTGCGCTACCTCAAGGAGGAGCTCGACCGGGAGACCCGACCGGCGGTGCGGGAGGCCCTGCGGGAGCGCTACCTCGAGCTGCTCCACGACGAGCTCGCCGACCGCCTCGAGGGGCTTCGCGAGGCCTGGGAGCGGGAGCACGGCCGACCGCTGCCCTCGGTGGACGCCCTCGGCGAGCTCCCGCCCGACCCCTACGGCGGCGAGTGGATCCTCGCCCCGGACGGCGCGATTCGCAGCTCGGTGCGCGAGGTGGAGGAAGCCGCCCGGGCCCGCTGGCGCGAGCGCGACATCATCCGGCCGCTCAAGCGCCCGGGCGCGCCGTGACGCGCGACGTGGTGGTGGGCCTGGGCAGCAGCCTGGGCGACCGGCGCCTCGCCCTGCGCGCCGCCCTGCGGGCCCTCGACGCCCTGCCGGGCACCGAGGTGGTGGCGGTGTCGCGCCTGTGGGCGAGCCGGGCGCTGGGACCCGCGCGGCGGCCCTTCCTCAACGCCGCGGCCCGGCTGCGGACCGACCTGGCCCCCCGGCGGCTGCTGCGGGCCTGCCAGGCCATCGAGCGGCGCCTGGGCCGGCGACCGGCGGTGCGCTGGGGCGACCGGGTCGTCGACCTCGACCTCCTCCTGTTCGGCTCCCTGCGCCGGCGGGGGCGCGACCTCCGGCTGCCGCACCCGGAGCTGTTGCGCCGGAGCTTCGCCCTGCTGCCGGCCCGGGAGGTGGCGCCGGAGCTCGTCCACCCGGTGGCGGGCCGCCCCCTCGCCGCCCTGCCGCTGCCGCCGGGCCCTCCCTGCTGGCCCGTCGGCGTGCTGGACGGCGCGCCGATGGCGGTTGCCGGGGGGCAGCGCGGGCGGTACATGCCCGCCACCCTCGCCGGTCGCCGGACCGGCGCGTGGAACGGTCCCCCGGGCTCGCGCCGCGAGCCGTCCCCGCCACCCCGGAGCCGCACGATGAAGATCTTCCTCGACACCGCCAACCTCGACCAGATCCGCGAGGCGCACTCCTGGGGCATCATCGACGGGGTGACGACCAACCCCAGCCTCATCGCGCGGGAAGGGGGCGACTTCGTCGAGACGATCCACCGGATCTGCGAGATCGTGCAGGGCCCCGTTTCGGCCGAGACCGTCAGCCAGAACGCCGAGGGCATGATCGAGGAGGGCCGGCTCCTGGCGCGCATCTCGGAGCACGTCGTCGTCAAGGTCCCGCTGAGCATCGAGGGCCTCAAGGCCACGCGCGTCCTGTCGGACGAGGGCATCGACGTCAACGTCACCCTCTGCTTCCAGGCCGCGCAGGCGCTCCTCGCCGCCAAGGCCGGGGCCGCCTACATCTCGCCCTTCCTCGGCCGCCTCGACGATATCGCCCACGAGGGCGTCGGCCTCATCGAGCAGATCGTGGGCATCTACGGCAACTACCCGGAGCTCGGCACCGAGGTCCTCGCCGCCAGCATCCGGCACCCCCTGCACGTGCTGCAGGTGGCGATGGCCGGCGCCGACGTGGCGACGATCCCCTTCAAGGTGCTGGCGAAGCTGGTGGAGCACCCCCTCACCGACATCGGCAACGAGCGCTTCCTCGCCGACTGGGCCACGGTGCCCGACACCGACGTGGCCGGGCAGGTGCGGCGGTGGCTGGCGGCGCGCGAGGAGGGCCGCTAGCAGCCCGTGGGCCATGGTTTCCGGCCAACGCGCGAACGCCGGTTTTCGGGCACTCCATCGACGGTGGAACGCCGGTTCGCAGCCGGCCGAGGCCGCGTGGGGCTTGCCGCCGCGCCGCCCACCCGCTACATGAGTGAAGCCTCATTCAGTGCGGCGCCGCGCCGGGTGGGGCGCCGGTGGGAGGTGCGCATGGCCAGCGATGCGAACGGCGTTTCCGGCCGCGCCGAGGCGAGGCGGCAAAAGCGCGAGCGCATCGTCGAGGCGGCGATCCGGGTGTTTGCCCGCAACGGTTTCGGCGCCTCCCGCGTCAGCGACATCGCCCGCGAGGCCGGCGTGGCCGACGGCACGATCTACCTCTACTTCCAGAACAAGGAAGACATCCTCCTCACCATCTTCGAGGAGAAGATGGCCGAGGTGCTCGACGGCCTGCGGGCGGCGCTCGACGAGGTGGACGACCCGATCGAGCGCATCGCCGTCTTCGCCCGCTACCACTTCGAGCAGCTCCGCCGCAACCCGGCCCTCGCCCAGGTCTTCCAGGTGGAACTCCGGCAGTCCCGCCGCTTCTTCCGGGGCTACCGGCCCGAGCGGCTGTGGGACTACCTCGCCCTGCTCGAGTCGGCGATTCGCGACGGGCAGGCGGCGGGCCGCATTCGCGAGGACGTCGACCCCTTCCTGCTGAAGTGGGGGCTGTTCGGCGCCCTCGACGAGCTGGCGATCCAGTGGGTCGTGTCGCGCAAGCGCGACCGTTTCGATCTCGACCGGGCGGCCGTCCAGGTCGTCGAGGTCTTCCTCCGGGGCATGTTGCGGCCGACCCTCGACGGGCCGGAGCACGGCTCCGCTTCCTCCAACCATCAGGACCCCAAGAGGAGGTCAGCGTGAAGGTAGGTGTCTGCCTGAAGCAGGTTCCCGCCACCGACAGCCGCATCCAGGTCAAGGATCCGGCCGCCGGCGTGGATACCTCGGACGTGAAGTGGGAGATCAACCCCTACGACGAGTTCGCCCTCGAGGAGGCGCTCAAGCTCAAGGACGACAAGAAGGCCAGCGAGGTCGTGATCTTCACCTTCGGCGACAAGGCGGCCGAGGCGAAGATCCGCGACGGTCTCGCCCGGGGCGCCGACCGCGCGGTCCGCATCGACGACCCGGCGCTCCAGGGCTCCGACGCCCTCGGCATCGCCCGGGCCCTCGCCGCCGCGGCGAAGAAGGAGGGGGTCGACATCCTGTTCTGCGGCAAGCAGGCCGTGGACGACGACCAGGCCCAGGTGCCGGCGATGGTGGCCGAGCTGCTCGGCTGGCCGCAGGTGCTCGCGGTCGACCACATCGACTACGGCGACGGCTCCCTGCGGGCGCGCCGCCCGGCCGGCGGCGGGGCGACGGAGGTGGTCGAGGCGCCGCTTCCCGTCGTCATCTCGTGCGACAAGGGGCTCAACGAGCCGCGCTACGCCTCGCTGCGCGGCATCATGATGGCCAAGAAGAAGAAGATCGCCGTGCTCGGCGTGGGCGACCTCGGCCTCGACCCGAGCCAGGTGGGCGCCGCCGCCGCCATGGTCGCCGAGTCCAACTGGAGCGAGCCGCCCCCCCGGCCGCCGGGGCGCATCCTCGAGGGCGACACCCCGCAGGTGGTGGCCGAGCTCGTCCGGCTGCTCCGCGAGGAAGCCAAGGTCATCTGACCCGACGACCGGGTCGCCGTCGCGGCCCGACGCAGGTTCCAACCCTTCCAACCCTTCCCCAACACGAGAGACGAATCGATGGGAAACGGAATCCTCGTTCTGTGTGAGCACGAGGCGGGTCAGTTCAAGAAGACCGCTTTCGAGCTCCTGTCCAAGGCCCGCGAGCTGGCCGCCGAGCTCGGCGGCCCCGTCCACGCCCTGGTCCTCGGCGACGCCCCCGCGGCCGAGCTGGGCGCCTGGGGCGCCGCCCGCGTCTACCAGGCCACCGGCCTGCCCTTCGAGAACACCGGCCCGAAGGTGCGCGCGCTGCAGGCCGCCGTCGCCGCCGCCGCCCCGGCCGTGGTCCTGGCCCCGGCCAGCCTCGGCGCCAAGGACGCCTTCCCCCGCCTGGCGGCCCGCCTCGGCCTCGGCATGGCCTCCGAGGCCACCGACCTGCGCGTCGAGGGCGGGGCGCTGGTGGCCCGCCGGCCGATGTACGCGGGCAAGGCCTTCGCCGACGTGCGCGTGAAGTCCGACCCGGCCCTGGTGACGGTGCGCCCCAACTCCTTCCCGGTGCCGGCGAAGGGCGAGGGCAGCGCCGAGGTGGTGCCCCTGGCCGTCGAGCTCCAGGACGGCGACCTCGCGGCGAAGGTGGTCGAGCGGCAGGCGGCGTCCAGCAACGTCGTCGACCTCACCGAGGCCGACCGCATCGTCTCGGGCGGCCGCGCCCTCAAGAGCAAGGAGAACTTCGACAAGGTGATCCGGCCCCTCGCCGCGGTCCTCGGCGCCACCCCCGGCGCCAGCCGGGCCGCCGTCGACGCCGGCTACGCCCCGCACTCGGAGCAGGTCGGCCAGACGGGCAAGGTGGTCAACCCCTCGCTCTACATCGCCTGCGGCATCTCCGGCGCGATCCAGCACCTCGCGGGCATGCGCACCTCGCGCATCATCGTCGCGATCAACACCGACCCCGAGGCGCCGATCTTCCAGCACGCCACCTACGGCATCGTCGGCGACCTCTTCGAGGTCTGCCCGGCGCTGACCGAGGCCCTCGGCTCGGCGATGAAGTGAATCCCCCCGGCCGGCCGGCGGCTCCGGTCGCCGGCCGGACCGGTCGCGCCCGTGGGCCCGGGCTGGCGAGGGCCGGGCCGGTGGTATAGTCGTCGTCCGCTTGGGAAGTGAATGCTGACGACGGCGGGAACCACGGGCACGCGAGGACCATCGGGATCGGTGCTCGCCGTCCTTCGCGGCTTGGCGGAGGGCGGGGAGTGGCGGCAGGTGATCCGCCTCGTGGAGTCCTGGGCCGCCGGCGAGCCGGTTCCCACCGAGGCGCTCCTGCTGGAGGCCCGCGCCTTCTTCGAGCTTCGCCTCATGGACCGGGCCTGGGTCCGCCTGCGGGAGGTCACCGAGGCCGACCCCGAGCACGCCGAGGCCCTGGCGCTCACGGCGCGCATGTTCGTCGAGCGGGGCTGGCCCGGGCGGGCGCGCAAGGTGGTCGAGCGCCTGCGCGCGGTGGTCCCCGACCATCCCGAGCTCGACGAGCTCGACCGCCTCTGCCACGCGCCGGCGGTGGGCCTCCCCGAGGACGCCGCCGCCATCGCCGAGACCGGCAGCGCCGACGCGCGCCTGGCCCTCGCCGAGCGCTACCTCGCCACCGGCAGCGTGATCCGGGCCCGCAGCCTCCTCGAGCGCCTGCGCCGCTCCGGGGAACACGCGCGCCGGGTCGACGACCTGCTGTGGGGCATCGCCGGCGACTTCACCGGCGGAGTCGGCAGCCTCGACGCCATCCTCGACGAGGTGGCCGACCGCCGGGCCTCCGACTGGGAGACCCCCGAGCACACCGAGAGCATCGACCCGGACACGGGGCTTCCCGAGGACGAGGACGAGGCGCTGCCCGAGGGCCCCAGCGCCTTCCCCACCCTGTTCCGCCGCCCGCCCGCGGTGGCCCGCGAGGCCACCGAGCCGCTGGCGGACGACGAGATCACCGTCGCCAGCGTGCTCTCCGGCGCGGGCGGCCCCGGCGAGGAGCCCACCGGGGAGCGCACCGAGGCCAGCGGCTTCGACGAGACGGACGGCTCGGGCGATACCCAGATCATGCAGGTGATCTCCCGGGCCGAGGGGCGGTCCCTCGTCGCCGCGGAGGAGGAGCCGCCGGCCCCCGAGCGCCCCCTCGACCTCCGCGCCCTCCGGTCCTCCCGACTCGGGGACGCCGAGGCGGGCGAGGACGAGGACTTCCTCGAGGAGGAGGACCAGGACCTCGTCGTCGTCGTCCGCCGCGAGGAGCAGCCCGAGCCCCCCACCGAGCCCGAGCCGCGCCGGGCCCCCATCGAGGTGATCGAGAAGGTCCCGGTCCCGGAGGCGAGGGTCGTCGAGGACGACCTGGAACCCGATATCGTCGAGGACTTCCACGCCCGCGGGCGGCAGGTGAGGCGCCTCGTCGCCGGGGCGCTCGTCCTGCTCGTCGTGCTCGGCGGCGCCGTCCTCGGCGGCCTCAAGTTCGTCGCCGCCACCGCCGGCAGCGACATCGTCCGCACCGTGCACGCCGAGCTGGCGCGGGGCGACTTCCGGGTGCTGGTGCGGCGGGAGCGCGGCCTCGCCGACGACGTGACCGCCCGGCGCATCCCCCTGGGGGCCCGCGCGGCGGAGCTCGCGCTGGTGCGGGCGGTGCTGTGGGCCGAGTACACCGGCGATCCGCGGCAGGTCGAGTCCCTCGACGAGCTGGGCCGCCTCGTGCCCGACAAGGGCCGGCCGGCGCGGGAATTCGCCCTGGCCCGGGGCATCGTCGCCTGGATGCGCGGCGACCTGCCCGCCGCCCGCGAGGCCCTGGCGGCGGCGGAGCCCGGCGACCCGGAGACCCGGCTCCTGGCGGCGCGGGTGGCCCTGGCCGACGCCGGGGTGGACGCGGCCCGGGAAGCCTGGGGGCGCTACGAGGGCGACGGCCTGCGCTACCGGGTGTTCGAGGCCGGCCTCCTCGACCGCGTCGGCGGCGAGGACCGGCAGCGCGCCGGGCGGGCGCTGGTCTCCGAGCTCGGCACCGAGGCGCCGGTCTTCATCGCCGCCCAGGAGCGGGGCTGGACCGACGAGGGGCCCGAGGCGCGCCTCGCCGCCATCGACCGCTTCCTCCAGGAGCGCCGGGACGTGCTCTCCCCCCGGCAGGTCGGCCGCCTCTACGCCGCTCGGGCCGACCTCCTCGACGCCCTCGACCGCTCCGAGGACGCCCTGCGGGCGCTCCAGCGGGCCCAGGCCGCCGACCCGACCCACCCCGGGCACCTGTACCGGCTCGGGGTGGCGGAGCTGGTCGCCGGTCGTTCGACCGCCGCGAGCCGCCGGCTGGTGCGCTGCCTCGAGCTGTACCCCTTCCAGCCCGCCTGCACCCGGGGCGAGGTGCAGGTCCTCCTCGACCTCGACCGCGTGGAGCGGGCCCGCCTGGTGGTGGACCGCTGGAAGGAGGCCGGGTTGCCGCCGACGGTGGCGGAGGCGCGGCTGCGGGTGGCCGAGGGGCGGCCGGGAGCCGCGGTGGACCTCGCCAGCGCGGCGCTGGCCGGCACCGGGGGGCGCCCGGCGCCCGAGGGCCCCGTCGCCGGGCGCTGGTACCACGTCCTCGGCCTGGCGCTGGGCGAGCAGGACCACCCGGAGCTGGCCCGCAAGGCGCTGCGGCGGGCCGAGCCCCTGCTGCGGCGCTCCCGCGATCCCCTCGACCGGCTGCTGGAGCGCCGCCTCGCGGCCGCCGAGGTGCTCTACGCCGAGTCGCTGCCCGACCGCCGCACGCTCCACGAGGTGGCCGGGCGCGTGGGCGAGGACCCGGTGGCCCAGGTGCTCCTCGCCCGGGCCTACCTCGCGGCGAACCGGCGGGCCGCGGCCGCGCAGTTCTTCCAGGAGGCGGCGGCGCGGGGCACCGAGAACGCCCTGGCCCTGTTCTGGGCGGGGTGGTTCAACCACGCCGTGCGCCACGACGACGCCCGGGCGCGGGCGATCTGGCGGCGCTACCTCGACCTCGGGCCCAGCGGGCCGCGGCGCGCGCAGGTCGAGGCCTCGGGGCTGGTGCCGGGCGCCGCGGGCAAGGGGCGGCCGTGAGGTTCGCGGTCCTCCTCGCCCTGGGGCTCCTCGCCGGCTGCGGCGGCCGGGGCGAGCCGGCCTGGGCCCTGGAGCACGCGGTGGTGGAGCCCGCCGAGGACGGCCTCTCGGGCTTCCAGGTCTGGGAGTTCTACGACCGCCGCTGGAAGCGCCGGCAGTCCGAGCGGGCCTGGGTGTGCTCCCGGGCGCAGGAGCTCGCCGGCGAGCCCCTCGACCCGGACCGCGAGGGCTGCGAGCGCTGCGTGGCGGTCTACGCCCTCGCGGTCGACGAGCTCGACGGCGACTGCACCGGGCCCGAGGCCACGGACGCGAGCTTCGCCGGCCCGGCGGTGATCGGCGTCGGCCCCGTGCCCGCCGAGTTCGCCGAGGCCGACCCCTACCCGGGCCTGAGCCTCGGCTGGTACGCGAGCTGGGACGGCGAGACCTGGCTGTCCCTGGGCTGGGCCTGGCAGGAGCGGGCCGAGGAGGGCGACGCCGACGCGGAACAGGCCTGGGAGGCGGGCGAGCGCTACGTCCTCTGGCCCGCGGCGGCCTGGGAGCTGTGAGCCGCCGGGCCGATCCGCTGCCCTGGGTCCTCGCCGTGGTGGTGGGGATGGTGTGCACGGCCTGGACGCCCCTGAGCTTCGACCTGGGCTGGATCCTCGACTTCGGCCGCGAGGTGGTCGCCGCCGGGGCGATCCCGCGGGTGAACCACCGCACCTTCCTGTCGCCGGACGAGCCCCTCGTCATGCACGAGTGGCTCGCCTGCCTGCTGTTCTACGGGCTCCACCGCCTCGGCGGGGCGGCGGCCCTGGTCGCCGCCCGGTGGGTGGTGCTGGCGGCCACCCTCGCCCTCCTCGACCGGGCGCTCCGCGGGCTCGGCAGCCGCGCCGTCGTCCGGTCCCTCACCCTGGCCCTGGCGGCCTGGGGCCTGCAGGCGGGCCTCCTCCTCGTGCGGCCGCAGTGGTTCACGATCCTCGGCCTGGCCTGGGTGGTGGACGCGCTCGTCGACGGCCGGACGCGGCGGCTCCGGTGGGCGCCGGCGGTCTTCCTGGCCTGGGCCAACCTCCACGGGGGCTGGCTGGCCGGCCTGGCGGTGCTGGCGGCGGGCCTTGTCGCCGAGGCGCTGGTGGGGCGCCGCCGGTGGAGCCTCGCGGCGGGCCTCGTCCTCGCGGCGGCGGCGGCGACCCTCGTGAACCCCTACGGCCCCGAGCTGGTCGCCCACACCCTCCGCCACGTCTCCTCGGGCATCCGGCTGGCGAACGCCGAGTGGCGGCCCCTGCTGCCGCCGCGGCAGCCCTTCGAGTGGGCCGGCCTCGCCGCCCTCCTCGGCGCCGCCCTCCTCGCCGCGGCGGGGCTGAGGCGGCGGGTGCCCCTGCTCGCCGCCTTCCTCGTGCTGGCCTGGGTCGCCAGCCTCGAAGCCGGCCGCAACCTGCGCCTGGCGCCAGTGCTCCTGGCGCCGGTGGTGGGCGCCTCCCTCGAGCACCTCGCCGGCCGGCTGCCGCCCGGCGTGGACCTCGCCCGGCCCGGCCGCCTCGCCGCCGCGCTGGGGGTCGTCCTTTCCGCCGTCCTCCTCGGCATCGCGGGAGGCGAGCTGTTCCGCTTTCACGACTACCGCGGGCCGAACCCGGGGCCGCTCCTCCAGGCGCTCGCCCGCGACGGCTTTTCCGGCGACCTCTGGGCCGACCCGAACTGGGGCGGGTCGGCGCTGTGGCTGCTGCCCGAGGCCCGGGTGGCCTGCGACGGGCGCAACGTCGCGGCCTACCGGGAGGCCACCCTGCGCGCCTGCCTCGCCCTGGACGCCGCGCCCGACCCGCGGGCGGTGCTGGCGGGGGCCGGCGCGGACGCGGCCCTGCTGTTCGCCGACGCGCCGGCTTCCCGGGCGCTGGCGGCGGCCGGGGTGGAGCGGCGCTGCGCGCGGGGGGCCTGCCTCTACGGGCTGGTCCCCGGGGTGCTGCCGGCGGAGGTCGACCCCGAGGGGCCCGGGCTGGCGGCGCTGTTCCTGCGCTGAGGAAGGCCCGAGGGCGCCGGGCGCGCGGCGGCGGCGAAGGCCTCGCCGAAGCGCCCGGTGTTCAGGGCGAGGATCGCCCGCCAGCGCCCCGGGGCGAGCAGGGGGGCGCGGGTGGCGAGGCGCACCGCCTCCCAGGCCTCGGCGAGGGCCGGGTCGGCCAGGCGGTTCTCGCCGGTGGCCAGGGTCTCGAGGTAGCCGTCGGGCAGCGGGCGCCGGTAGTGGCCGGGGCGCCAGGCGCCGTCGGGCACGAAGGGGATGCGGGCGAGCAGGGGGTCGGCCAGGCCGTAGACATCGACGACGTGAACGCCGGGACCGGCGAAGTAGCCGAAGTAGCCCACCGCGGTCTGGGCCTGCACCGGCGGGCCGGCGCGGGCCTGGAGGCCGAGGACCGCCCCGCGAAACGGGGGGATGGGAAGCCCGGCCGCCCGGATGCGCGCCCGGTCCCGGAGGATGCGGACGAGGCCCGTGGACGGCTGGTAGTAGGCGCGCTCGTCGATGATGCCGTGGGCGTCCTCGATGTCCGCTCGGGTGGCGCCGACGCCGTCCTCGGGGCCGGCCCGCCAGCGGCTCGCGGGCCACAGGAGCCCGTAGAGCGCCAGGGCGGCGGCGATGGCGGCCGGACGCGGCGGCCGCCCGAGGCGGGCGAGGATCGCCGCCGCGAGCACCGCCGGGGCGGCGAGGAGGCGACCGGCCATGAAGTCGCCGCCGATGCGGACCACGTAGAGCAGGTAGAGGCCGAGGCCGAGGGCGAGGGGGCGGGTGGCCGGCCGGCGCAGGCCCAGCGCGAGGCCCAGGGCGAGGAGCCCGGCGGTCACGGGGTCGTGGCGCGCGGTCTCCAGCAGGTACCAGCCCCCCTGCCGCGCGAGCGCGCCGGCGGGAATCGCCAGGTCGAGCTTGGCGTAGGCGGTGTTGGGCAGCGGCGTGCCGTAGTAGACCAGCGCGAAGCCGCCCCAGGCCAGCAGCGGCAGCAGCCCGGCCAGGGCGCGGCCGGGAGCCCGCCTCAGGGCGAGGGCCCAGGCCGGAAGGGCGAGGAGGAAGGCGTCGGGGCGCGTCAGCGCCAGCGCGGCGGCGAGCAGGGCGGTGGTCCCCGGCCCCCTCGGTGACGCCAGCAGCACGACGAGCAGGTAGAGCAGCGGGTTCTCCAGGCCCGAGGCCCCGTAGTCCATCACCGCCCGGCTCGCGCTGAGGGCGAGAAGCGCCAGGGCGGCCGCCGGGGCGGGTGCGACGCGGGCGAGGAGGGCGAAGGCCGCCAGGCTCGTGGCGATCGAGACGACGAGCACCGACAGCCAGGCCTCCCCGGCGACGGCCTGGCAGAGCACGCTCACCAGGAGCCAGGCGGGATGCGTGTAGACCTGCACGCGCTCGTCCGGGTTCCAGCGCGCGCCGAGGCCGTGGAGGAGGTTGTCGGCGACCCGGTGGGTGATGAAGGCGTCGTCGGCGTGCCAGGCGGTGCGGACCAGCACGACGAGGAGGAGCAGGGCGAGGGCCGCGGCGAGGAGCCGGGCGAGGGTGCGGGACGGGGGGGCCACGCGGGTCGCTAACCCCCGGGAGCGGTGGCGGCCGGCGGTTCGGCCGGGTAGCATGGAGGCGACAGGGCCGGCGGGGAGAGCCGATGCGAGAGCGATGGGCGAGGGTGGTCCCCGGGCTGGCGGCCTGGGCCGGGCTGGCCGGCTGCGCGAACTACGCGATGAACAAGTCCTCGCCGGACACGGGTTCCGGGGCCGCGGACACGGCGCTCGGCGGCGACGACACGGGGGAGGGCGACGGCGGGGCCGAGCCGGCCTGGTGGGGCCTGTCGGCCGAGCTGGAGGTGCGCGACGGCGCCGTGGCGGCCGAGGGCACGCTCACCGTCAACGTCTACGACGCGGACCTGGTCGAGCTCTGCACGACGAGCTCGCCGATCGGCGCCGTGGTCGAGGCCGAGGAGACCCCCGACCCGGAGCTGGTCTACCGCTGGTTCGCGGTGGACGCGGCCGGCTGGGACGGCGCTTGCGCGACGGTCCTCGGCAGGCCCGAGCCCGTGGGCGACCTCGACCTGGGCCTCGGGGCGATGTTCGGCGACGTCGCGACCGCCGCCCTGGCCTCCGGCGCCTACAGCGAGGACCTCCTCGCCGCCCTCAACGGCGCCTACGCCTCCACCGATGGCGGCCAGACGGTCTGGGCCTTCGGAGTCGCCGGCCCCGCCGCCGCGTGGAACGGCGAGGGCGTTCCCGCCGAGGACGCCGCCCTCGCCGACGGCACCTGGTGGGTGCGCCCGGTCTACCTGTTCGCGCTGTCCTCGGGCAGCACCGGCACGAAGTCCAGCGGCGACGGGCAGTAGATCCAGTCCACCGCGTCGCCGGGGCGCGCGACGGCGGGGCAGCGCTGCAGGACCCCGCCGACGCCGGCGACCAGCGGGTTGTCGGGGAGGCCCCCGGGCAGGAGGGGCTGACCGTCGGGGCCCGGGCCCTCGAGCTCGGCGGCGGGCGGGGCGGCGGGCACGCGGCGCAGGGCTTCGAGAACCTCGGCGCGGGCGCGTTCCAGGGCC
>WGAH01000022.1 GCA_015489145.1 Deltaproteobacteria bacterium | reverse complement strand
CTTCTCGGCGCCTCCGCCCTTCCCGGCGCCCGCCTCGCCCGCGGCGCCCTCGCGCGCCTCGGCGTCCTCCCCGGACAGGTCGAAGGCGAGCCGCCACCGAACCGGCGGCAGGGCCACCGTCACCAGCGACAGCCCGAGCACCCCCTGCTCCGAGAGGTGCGCCGACAGCCACACCGGCACGGCCTGCCCGGGCTCCATGCCGCGCTCGGGGGGGCGCAGGGCGGTCCGCACCGCCGGCAGGCGCTCGAGCTCGTCGTCGACCTCGATGATCGCGCCGGGCTCGTCGGGGTGGCCGCCGGTGGAGGCGTAGAGGGGGAAGCGCACCGGCGTGCCGAGCACGAGTTCCAGCGGCCGGTCGCGAAGGTCCACGGTGGCGCCCTCGTCGAGGCCGCGCGGCACCACGCAGATCGCGCGGTTCGCGCCCCCGGGGCCGGCGACGCCGACGTACCAGGCCCGGCCGGCCCCGCCGGTGATCGCGGTGCCCAGGCCGCGCCGGGCGAGGGCGAAGCGCGCCGCGCCCCGGGCGACCGCCGTGTCGAGGGAGCCGTGGGCGAGCAGCGGCACCGGCTCGCCGAACCAGCGCGCGAACACGGCGTCGAGGCGCCGCACCAGGGCCGCCCCGTTGAACACCCCGCCGTTGAGGAGCACGGCGTCCGGGCGCGCGAGCCCCGCCACCACCCGCGCCCCGGCCTCGCGGGCCTCGGCGGCGTGGCGGGCGAGGAAGCCGGCGACGTGGCGCGGCACCGCCGGGTCGCTGGCGTAGGGCAGGCCGAGCGTGGTCAGCGCCGCCCGCCCGCGCCGGGCCGGCCGCTCCCCCGGATCGGTCAGGGGGAAGAAGCCGTCGAGGACGACGCGCTCCACCTCGTCGCGGCGGAGCGGCACGCTGCGGGTGCCGCCGACCAGCCGCGACCCGCGGCGCTGCACCGCCACGATGACCTGTTCCGGCGGCTTCTCGCCGAGCAGCGCCTCCTTGGCCGCCCGCGCCGCCTGCACGAGCCGCCCCCACTCGGTCGGGTCGAGCTCGCCCACGCCGGCGGCCTCCCGCGCCCGGTGGGCCAGGGCGGCGTCCATGTTGTCGCCGCCGAGGAGCAGGTGGCCGCCGACGGCGATCCGCTCGAAGCCCGGCTCCCCGCCCTCCTCGGCCGGCGGGGTGACGCGCACCAGCGTGAGGTCGGTGGTGCCGCCGCCCACGTCGACGACGAGCACCACCCGCGCCGCGCCGAGGACCTCGCCGAGCCGCCCCTCGTGGTTGCCGAGGAAGTCGTAGAAGGCGGCCTGGGGCTCCTCGAGCAGCGCCGGCTCGGCCAGGCCGGCGGCGCGGGCGGCCTCCACCGTCAGCTCGCGGGCGACGGCGTCGAAGGAGGCCGGCACCGTGATCACGACGTCCTGCTCGGCCAGCGGGGCGTCGGGGTGCGCGTGATCCCAGGCGGCGCGCAGGTGTTCGAGGATGCGGGCCGTGGCGTCGAAGGGCGAGAGCTTCGGGGCGTCGTCGGGGGCCGACCAGGGCAGCACCGCCGCCCGGCGGTTCACCCCGCCGTGGACCAGCCAGGACTTCGCCGAGACGACGAGGCGCTGGGGCACCCGGGCCCCCCGGGCCAGGGCCGCCTCGCCCACCATCGGCCGGGCCTCGCCCCAGGGCAGCGCGAGGTCGCCCGGGGCGAACTCGCCCTCGGCGGGGAGGTAGAGGGCCGAGGGCAGGAGGCGGCGCGGCGCCACCTCGCCCGGGGCGACGAGCTGCGGCACCGGGAACAGGCGCACCTCGGCGCGGTCGGCGGGGCTGGCGGCCACCGCGCAGTGGGTGGTGCCGAGGTCGATGCCGACGACGCGCCGCATCTCAGCGCACCCGCACGTCGAAGCTGAACTTCCAGGAGCGCGGGGCGGCCTCGCCCTCGGCGACCTCCACGGCGGCGAGCTCGAGGGTGCCCACCTCGGTCACCCGGGCGCGCAGGCGCACCGGCACCACCCGGCCGGCCTCGGCCCCCTCGTCGGACCCGAGCACCGTGTCGATGGGGGCCAGCTCGTCGAGGTCGGCCGGGTCCACCACGTCGCCGGCGGCGTCCCCGGCGCGGGTGGAGGAGCCGAAGAAGCGGAAGCTCGCCGGCTCGCCGACCACCAGGCCGAAAGCCTCGGGAAGCTCGACCTCGCTGCCCTCCTCCATGCCGATCGGCGCGATGCAGTGGGCGTCGAGGCGGGGCGGGATGCCCGGGACGGCGAGCTCCGCCCGCTCGACGCCGACGTAGTAGGCGCGGGCGGTGCCGCCGCGAATCCGCACGCCGCCGGCGCGGCGGGTCCAGGCGTAGAAGGCCGCCCCGCGGGCCACGGCGAGGTCGGGGTGGCCGCCCTCGAGGACCCGGGGCGGCGCGGCGCCGTCGGCCCGGGCCCAGTCGGCGAGCACCGCCAGCAGCCGCTCGCGCAGCACCGGCGCCCGGGTGACGCCGCCGTTGAACAGCACCGCCGTCGGGTGGAGCAGGGCGCGGCCGCCGCGGTCGAGGCCCTCGCGCCCGAGGAAGGCGGCGAGGTGCCGGGTGACGGCGGCGTCGCTGGCGTAGGGCAGGCCCAGGG
>WGAH01000021.1 GCA_015489145.1 Deltaproteobacteria bacterium | reverse complement strand
GCCTCGACGGCGACCTGCGCGCCGCCGTCGAGGCCGTGCGCGCCGCCGCCACCCCGCTGGCCCTCCAGGGGCGCTTCACCGTGCGCCTCGACACCCCCGGCCTGTCGGGCCTCACCACCGGCGCGCTGGTCCTGCACGCCCCCGACCGCCTGCGGGTCGAGGTGTTCACCCCCCTCAAGACCCCGGCCCTGGTCGTCGCCACCGACGGCCGCGCCCTCGACGCCTACGACCACGGCAAGCGGGTCTTCTACCGGGGCGACGACGCGGTGGCGGTGCTCGGCGGGCTGGTGGACGGGGTGGGCGTGGCCGACGTGGTGGCCCTGCTCACCGGGCACCTGCCCCTGCGCGAGGCCGCCCTCGTCTCGGTCGAGGACGCCGGCCGCCACCGCGCCCGGGTGCGCCTGCGGGCCGAGGCGGGCACGGTGGTGGCGGCCACCGTCGACCTGCGCCACGGCCTCGTCGAGGACCTGGTCGCCCGCCGCGCCGAGGACGCGCCGCCGGCCCTCACCGTCCGGGTGGAGGGGCGCCGGAAGGTCGGCCGCACCCGGCTCCCGGAGGCGCTGCACGTCGAGGTGCCCGCCCTCGACTGGACCCTCGACCTGTCCTTCTCCGCCTGGGACGAGCTGGGCGTGATCCCCGACGTCTTCACCCTCCAGCCGCCGCCGGGGGCCGAGGCGCGCGACCTGGTCGAGGTCCTGCGGGAGGCCGCCGAGGCGGCGGGGGGCGGGGCGCCGGTTCAGTAGGCCGGCCGCGCGTCCTCGACCGTGAAGCGGAGGGTGGTGCGCCCCCGCCAGGTGTTGGTGCCGAGGTGGCCCACCAGGTCGACGGGGCCGGCCTCGAGGGCCCCGGCGTGCTCGGCGCCGTTCCACCAGACCGCGTCGAGACCGTCGGGGAGGGCGAGGCGCAGGTGCCGGCCGTCGCGGCCGAGGGGGCGAACTTCCGGGTGCTGGCCGAAGAGGCCCAGGCGCGGGCGGGGGTGGTCCTTGCCGAAGGGGCCGATGCGCTCGAGGTCGGCGAGGAGCTCCTCGTCGAGCTCGCCGGGCTCGCACACCGCGTCGACGGGCAGCACCGGCACCAGGGCCTCGTCGTCGGCGTGCTCGCGCACGAAGGCGTCGAGGCGCTCGGCGAGGGCGGGCAGCCGGCGCGCCGGCAGCGAGAAGCCGGCGGCGGCGGCGTGCCCGCCGTAGCGGTCGAGCAGGTCGGCGGCGGCGTCCAGCGCGCGCACCGCGTGGACGGCGGGCACCGAGCGCACGCTGCCGCGGGCCTCGTCGCCGCTGACGGCGACCACCGCCGCCGGGCGGTGCAGGGCGTCCCGGAGCCGGGAGGCGACGATGCCCACCACCCCCCGGTGCCAGCCGTCGGACTCGGGCCCCCAGACGACGGCGAAGTCGGGCCGGCGGTCGGCGAGGGCGGCGCGGGCGCGGCGCTCGAGGCGGGCCTGGAGGTTCTTGCGCTCGCTGTTGAGGCGGTCGAGCTGCTCGGCGAGGGCGCGGGCCCGGCGCGGGTCGCGGGCCTGGAACAGGTCGAGGACCGTCCGGGCGGACTCGATGCGCCCGGCGGCGTTGATGCGTGGGGCCAGCCGGAAGCCGATGTCGGTGACGTCGAGGCGGGCGCCCCGCAGCCCGGCCACCGCGACGAGGGCGGCCAGGCCCGGGCTGTGGCGACCGCGGCGCAGCTCCTCGAGGCCGAGGGCGACGATGGCGTGGTTTTCCGGGGTGGCCAGGCTCACCACGTCGGCCACCGTGCCGATGGCGACCACCTTGAGCATCGACCGCAGGATGGCCTCGCGCCGGGGGTGGCCGCCCAGCAGCGCCTCGGCGAGCTTGAAGCTCACGCCGCAGGCGGCGAGCGCCTTGTTGGGGTAGCCGCAGCCGGCCTGGGGCGGGCAGAGCACGGCGTGGGCCGCCTCGGGCACGCTCGCGCCGTCGGGGAGGTGGTGGTCGCAGACGATCACGTCGACGCCGGCCTCGGCGCAGCGCCGCACCGGGTCGTGGTCGCGGACGCCGATGTCGGCGGTGATCACGAGATCCACGCCGTCCTCGATCGCCTGCTCCGCCGCCCGCGCGCTGAAGCCGTAGCCCTCGTCCATGCGGTCGGGGATGTGGGCGCTGAGGCGGTCGCCGGCGCCGAGCAGCCGGAGCGCCCCCTGGAGCACCAGGCTGGAGGTGGTGCCGTCCACGTCGTAGTCGGTCACGATGCGAATGCGCTCGCCGTCGCGCACCGCCCGCCGGATGCGCTCGACGGCGCGGGGCAGGCCGAGCATCGCCTCGGGCGGGTGGAGCTGCGCGGCGTCCGGGTGGAGCCAGGCGCCGCGCGCGCCGGCGGGGACCCGCCGGGCGAGGCAGGCGGCGGCGACCGGGTGAAGCTCGGCGGGAGCGTCGGTGATGCCGGGAGGGACGGGGAGGATCTCCCAGCGCCGGCCGGTGAGGGATGTGCGGGACATGGCCGCGAGGGGTATCGTGCCCGCGGGGGCCGGGGCAAGCGGGCGTCGGCCGCGGGTCGCGTCCCTTCGAGCAGGGAGAGCCATGCCATCGCTGACCTGGACGGACAGGCCCGTGCGCGTGCTGGTCGTGGAGGACCAGCGCCCGGTGCGCGAGGCCGTGAGCGAGCTGTTCCGGCTCGTCCACTACGAGGTGCTCGAAGCCGACACCCTCGGGCGCGCCGTCGACCTCGTCGACCACGCCGACCTGGTGGTCCTCGACCTCCACCTGCCGGACGGAAACGGCCTGGAGCTGCTCGAGCTGGTCGCCGAGTTCGAGGACCCTCCGGCGGTGGTGGTCGTCACCGGCCACGCCACCCTCGACTACGCGATTCGGGCGCTCCACGCCGGGGCGCACTCCTTCCTGCTCAAGCCCGCCCAGCCCGACGACCTGGTCATGCTCGCGGGCCGGGCCCTCGAGGATCGCCGCCGCCGCCGGGAGCTGCTGGCCTGGCGCGACATGGTCCACGCCCTGCCCTCGGTGGTCCTCGCCGTGGACGAGGCGGGCGACGTCGCCTGGTGCAACGCGGTGGCCGCCGCCGCCCTCGGCCTGCCCGCCGAGGAGATCGCCGGGCGCCCGGCGGCCGAGTTCCTCGCCGCGGCGCCGACGCGACCCTCCGGCGAGGGGGGCGACGAGGAGTACCGCTTCTTCCGGCCCGACGGCACGGCGGGCTTCGTGGAGGGGCGCTGGGTCGAGGTCCGCGGCGCCCGCGCCCTCCGCCTCTTCGTCGGTCGCGACCTCACCCACGAGCGTCGCCTGGCGCGGCGCCTGCACGCCAGCGAGGTGCAGGCCGAGCTGAACGCCCTGGTCGCCGGCCTGGTGGGGGAGCTCGCCGACCCCGTGACCTGGCTGGGCGCCAACCTCGACCTGCTGGCCGGCATGCTCGAGGAGGCCGAGTCGGACCGCGCCGAGGCGCGCGAGCTGGTGGCGGAGGCCCGCAACGGCGTCGACCGGGTGCGGGAGCAGGTGCGGGCCATCCAGGCGGTGGTGCGGGACGCCACCGACGAGCGCATGCGGCTGGTCGACCTGCGCGAGGTCGTCGCGCCCCTCGTCCACGCCGCCGGCCGCGACATCGACGCCGGGGCCCGGGTCGAGCTGGTCGACCCCCCCGGCGAGGACCTGCGCCTGCTCGCCCAGGAATCGCGCCTGGCCTCGATGACCCACGCCCTGCTTCGCTGGTCGCTGGAGCGAACCCCCGCCGGCGGCATCGTGCAGGTCGAGCTGCGCCGCGAGGGCGACACCGTCGGCCTCGAGCTTCGGGACGGCGGTCCCACCCTGGCGGGCATGGGCGACGAGGACGGCGTGCTCAGTCCCATCGACGCCGCCTCGGGGGGCCTGAGCCTCGCCTCGGCCCACGGGGTCGTCGCCGCCCACGGCGGCCACATGCGCCTGCTGCCGCCGCTGAACTGGGGGATGCGCCTGCGGGTGGAGCTCCCCGCCGCCGCCACCTGACCGGGGCCCCGGCTTGCCCCGGCCGCCGCTCGCGGGCAGGGCCCCCCGGCGGGCGCGCCGGTGTTATCGGTCGCCCCGGGCGAAACCGCCCCGCCCGCCCGCGGAGAACCGATGCACCCGCTGATCCCCTACTTCGAACCGCCGAAGATCCCGATCTACGGGAACTTCGCGATCCACGGCTTCGGCATTCTCGTCGCCCTCGGCTTCGTCTTCGGCACGAAGGTCATGATGAAGAAGGCCGAGCGCGACGGGCTTCGCGCCGACATCCTCAACGGCGTGGTGACCTGGGTGGTCATCGGGGTCTTCGTCGGCGGGCACCTGGGGCACCTGCTGCTCTACTACCCCGAGCAGCTCGTCGAGAACCCGATGGTGATCTTCCAGGTCTGGCACGGGCTCAGCAGCTTCGGCGGCTTCATCGCCAGCGCGATCTTCGTCTACCTGTTCCTGCGCTCCGAGGACCGCAAGATCGTCAAGGAGAACCGGCGGCGCCACCAGGCCGGCGAGCCGCTCCTGCCCCGCATCGACGTGCCCGCCTACGCCGACGCGATGATGTTCGGCTTCACCCTCGGCTGGTTCTTCGGCCGCATGGGCTGCTTCGTCGCCCACGACCACCCGGGGCCCCCGACGAATTTCTGGCTCGGCGTCTACGGCATGTGCCCCGAGCTCGGCCGCGACGTGGCCTGTCACGACATGGGCCTGTACGAGGCCTTCTGGGCCCTGGCGATGTTCCTCGTGCTGCGGGCCCTCGACAAGAAGCCGCGCTTCCCCGGCTTCTTCCTGGCGGTCACCTTGATGAGCTACGGGCCGGTGCGCCTGGTGATGGACGTGTTCCGCGACCCGGCCACCGACACCCGCTACTTCGGCTTCACGCCGGCCCAGTACGGAAGCGTGGTGCTGTTCTTCATCGGGCTGGCGGTCTGGCGGCGCAACCGGGGCCGGCCGCCCGTCCGGCCGGTGGCGGTGGAGGGGCGGGCCGAGGCCGGCTGAACCGGCCCCGGCCCCGGGGGCCTACAGGCGGATGCCGACGCCCCAGTTCACCGTGAGGCCGCGGAAGTCCAGGCTGCCGATGTCCAGGCCCTTGCCGCCGTTGTCGGCGGTGTAGCGCATCGGCAGGGCGTAGCCGTAGCCGAGCTCGAGGTGGGAGCCGACGCGGGCCCGCTCGCCGATGGTGATGGGGCGCACGTCGAAGCCCACCGCCACCACGCCGGCGCCGGTGAGCGAGCCGATGGCGACCTGGTTGGGGTTTTCGTCGTCCTCGATGTCCTCGTCGATGGCGATGCGGGACTGCCAGGCGGCGAGCTGGGCGGTGGCGTAGGGCACGAACCAGTCGCCCACCCGGTAGGACAGGCGCGGGCCGAGGGCGAAGCGGTTGCCGACGAACTTCGTGTAGAGCACGGAGGTGTCGGCGTAGTCGTCGCCCCACCCGGCGTCGGAGCCGATGTCGAGCTGGGCGCCGCGGACCTCGTGGTCCCAGTCGGCGACGATCTCGAGGCCGCGGGGGTTCGCGTCGGGCCCGTCGCCGAGGCGCCACGCCACGCGCAGCCCCTGGCCCGGGACGCCCGAGCTGTCGCTGAAGGTGGAGCTCCAGTTGTCGTCGGGGGCGCCGAAGCGGCCCATCTGGACGGAGATCTCGCTGAGTCCGCCGGCGTGGGCGAAGGCGCTGAGCAGGGCGATGCCGAGGATGCTGGTCATCACTGGTTCTCCTCGCCGCGACGGGGCAGCGTGTCATCGGTGAACAGGGAGGGGGTGGCGAAGCCGCTGGCTTCGGTGAGGTCCCCGGTGGCCGGGTCGAGGAAGCTGATGAGCCCCAGGGACGACTGGTGGGTGATGTAGAAGCGCCCGTCGGGCAGGGTGCCGATGCCGGTGGGCGGGGCGGGCAGGTCGAGGGCGGTGGCCGCGCCCGGCTGGGCGAGGTTGACCGTGTAGAGCTGGTCCACGCCGTCCATCAGCACGAGGGCGAAGGCGCCGTCCTCGTTTTCGACCAGCTCCACCCCCACGGGCTCGGCCTCGACGACCAGGCTGATCGCCTCGTCGCTGCTCATGTCGAGGACCGCCAGGCCCCAGTTGGCGTCCTGGTAGCTGTCGATGCCGGTGCCCGCGCCGGGCTCCGGGGTGAGCACGCCGACGGCCCACTCGCCGCTCTCGCTGAGCTGCATGGACTCGACCGGGTTGTCGACGACGTACTCGACGAGGTCCCCGGCGGCGAAGTCGTAGCGGTACACGTCGTAGAGGCTGCGGCCGGAGTCGTTGTAGAGCAGGGCGAAGTCGTCGCCCTCGAGGATGCGGGTCACCGGGTCGTCCAGCTCGATGCTGTCCTCGAGGTTGAAGGCGTTGTCGTTGGCGAGCATGTCGAAGCTCGCCCGGTCGCTGTAGACCACCAGGGTGACGCCCGGGTCCGAGTCGTCGTTGGGGTCCTGGTAGACGGCGAGGTCCGCCGGCGGGCTCTCCAGGGTCTCGATCGTGATGCTCGGGTTGGCGAGGTCGAGCACGTACAGCTCGCTGGCCCCCTCGATGGCGACCAGGGCGTAGTCACCGTCCGGCGTGAGCACGGCGTCGGCGGGCTCGACCGACTGGTCCGGGTCGAGGGTCAGCGGGTAGGCGGTGGTCTTGGTGAAGGTGTCGAGGTCGACGACCACCACCTGCGACCGGCTCATCACCACCGCCGCCGAGCCGTCGTCGGTGAACAGGATGTCGGAGGGGTTGAAGCCGATGCTCACGCTGGTGGCCTCGCCCGTGTCGAGGGGAATGAAGATCACCTGCGTGAGATCGACGATGCCCTGCGTCTCGGTGATGGCGCCCTTGTCCTCGTTGTGGAAGGCGACGGCCACCCGGCCGTCCGGGCTGAAGACGATGTCGTTCATGTGCGAGGGCATCTCGGCGGCGCCGATGCGCTTGCCGTCCTCGACGATGGCCAGCTCCGGGTTCCACTGGAGCTCGTCGTAGGGGCACTCGCTGACGTGCCGGATCTTCGGGTCGTCGTCGTCGCAGGACGGCCAGGTGCCGAAGACCACGACGCGCTGGCCGGTGGGGTCGGGCTCGATGCGCGAGGGCTGGAGCCCGTCGAGGTCGACGACCTCGTAGCTGCCGTCGTCCTGGACGCGGACCAGCTCGCCGGCGCGGGGCAGCATGACGTACATGCCGTCGGCGGCGGCCACCACGTCGTCGTCCCACAGGGCCCGGTCGGTGGAGAGGTGGTCCGTGTCGGGCCAGTTCGCGAAGGGATCGCAGGCGGTGAGCAGCAGGAGGAGGCTGGGGGTGAGGGGTCGCATGGCGTCTCCCGCGTGGAAGGGGATGGGGGTCACTGGTCGATGCCGCTGTTGAGCTCGAAGCCGGTGATGGTCTGGAGCTCCTGCGTGTCGATGTCGTAGAAGGAGATGCGGCCCAGGGGGTGGTCCTGGCTGGCGTAGGCGACGCGCGTGTCCGGGAGCACGCCGATGTAGACCGGCTCGCTCTTGAGCTCGACCTCCTCGTAGAGCAGCGAGCTGTAGTCCAGCTCGACGAGGTAGGGCTCGCCGTCCATGATGAAGATGCCGTTCTCGCCGTCCTCGGTGCTGTCGAAGGCGATCGGCTCGGCGGGCAGCTTGAGCGGGTTGCTGAAGAAGTCGGCGAGGTCGATGAGGGTGAGCGCGTAGCTCCCGGCGAAGGGCGAGTCGGGGTCCACGTCCTCGCCGTCGTCCTTCGGGTGGAAGACCAGCGCCGTGCCGCCGGTGGGGCTCACCGCCACCGTGTCGACCGGCTTGACCAGGCTCCGCACCGTGATCTCGTCGGTCGCCCGGTCCCAGGAGGCGTAGCGGGACTGGCCGGTCTGGGTGCTGTAGAGCAGCCCCTTGGTGTCGTCGGGGCTGAGCACGATGCTGCCGAAGACCTCGCCGGTGGGCATCTCGATCACCTGGGGCTCGGCCGCGAGGTCGTCGAGGTCGTAGACCCACAGCTCGCCGGAGCCGCGGGCGACCGCGACGGCGTGGCGGCCGTCGGGGGTCACGTCCAGGTCGGTGGGGTTGTCGCCGACGTCGAGGTCGGACACCTCGAAGTCGTGCAGGTCGACGGCCCGGAGCACCGTGGCGGCGTACTGGCGGACGATGGCGTAGTTGCCGTCCGGGTCGACCACGACCTCCTCGGCCTCCGGCGGGTCCAGGAGGTCGTCGGTCAGCGGGACCCGCTCGATGGTCGGCGGCTCGGCGGTGAGGTCCACCACCGAGAGGTAGTCGTCGGCGACGACGAGGGCCGTGGAGCCGTCGGCGGTGAACTTCACCCCGTGGGGGTTCTTGCCGCCCACCATCGGGACGTGTTCCAGGGTCTCGATGTTGACGAGGCTGAACTCGTTGTACGAGACGGTGCCGGTGGAGCTGCTCGAACCGCTGCCGTCGTCCTCGACCCGGCTGTCGTGGTAGCAGACCACCCAGGCGCCGTCCGGCGACATGACCATCTGGTTGTAGTTCTCGCGCACCTCGACGGTGGACACCTCCAGGGTGTCGGCGTCGATGACGCTCACGTCGTCGGAGCCGGCGTTGAAGGTGACCGCGCGCCGGTAGTCCGGGCTGGTCAGCGCGATGGTCGGGTCGCTGCCGACGGTGGTGGTGTCGACCGCCAGGCTGCCGACGGCGATGCGGGTCACCGTGTTGCGGTCGGGGTTGGCGACGAAGACGTAGGCGTCGGTGGCCGCGGGCGAGAGCTTGAGGAAGGCGCTCTCGTCCTCGCTGCCGTAGCCGTCGTCGTAGCCGGTGTCGCTGGCGTCGCCGTCGTAGCCCTCGTCGCCGGCCGCGGCGCCGCCGCCCCAGCCGGTGTCGGCGTAGGCGCCCTTGTCCTCTCCGGCCAGGCTGTAGGAGTCGGCGCAGCCGAGGGCGCCGAGGGTGGGAAGCAGGATGAGGAGGGGGGTGTTTCGCATGGTTCCTCCGGGTTCGCCGCGAGGGGATGCAACGCGCGTGCCAGGTTTCGGGAATGGGCCTGCCGCCCGTGTTTCGGGTGGTGGATGCCCGGCGGGGGCGCGGCGGGCCGCGCGATCCGCGACACCGCTGTCAGGGCGTGGGGGCCGCGAGGGGAGACGCGGGAGCGCGCCCGATCCGGGTCGGGTGTTCGGCGTCGCACCTGGCCGCCCGCAGCGCATGTCGGCCATCCCTGTCCGGGCCCGCCTCCAGCGTAGGGCGCGATCGGAGGCGGCGCTACCCCCGCACGTCGCCGCTCAGCGGCGCGGGCACAGCGCCCGGTGCAGGGCGGCGATGGTCTTGGCGTCGGCGATGCGGCCGTCGCGGGTCATCGCCAGGGCCTCGGCGGCGGGTACGCGCAGGACCTCGATGTACTCGTCGGGATCGAGGTTCCGCTCCGCCGAACGCAGGTCGCGGGCGGAAAAGATCCAGATGCGCTCGTCGGTGAAGCCCGGGGTGGTGAGGACGAAGCCCAGGGGCTCGATGGCGCCGGCGACGAGGCCGGTCTCCTCGGTCAGCTCCCGGGCGGCGCAGGCGGCCGGGGTCTCGCCGGGCTCCAGCACGCCGGCGGGCACCTCGAGGATGAGGCCGCCGGCGGCGTGGCGGTGCTGCCGGATCAACACCACGCGGTCCTCGGCGTCCACGGCGACCACGGCGGCGGCCCCCGGGTGGCGGACGATCTCGAGGCGGGCGGTGCGGCCGTCGGGAAGGGTGGCGGTCTCGATCCCGAGCTTGACGATGCGCCCGTCGTAGATGACCTCGCGATCCGCCATGGGGGCCTCCCGGACCGGCGCCAAGAAGAACGGCCAGGCCGGATGGCCTGGCCGATATGGTGCGGAAGGGGGGACTCGAACCCCCATGACCGCGATTGGTCACCAGGTCCTGAGCCTGGCGCGTCTACCAATTCCGCCACTTCCGCAGCGCGGCGGACTTCTATTGGCG
>WGAH01000020.1 GCA_015489145.1 Deltaproteobacteria bacterium | reverse complement strand
GCGGTGGGAGGCGCGGGGCGGGGCGGTCCTCGCGCTGGCCGAGGCCGCGGTCCGGGACCCCGACGCGCTGGCGGGGCGCGCCCGACGGGGGCTCGGCCACCCGGCGCCGGCGGTGCGGCGCGTCTCGGCCTGGGCGCTCGGCCGCACCGCCGCGGGGCGCCACCGGGAGGCCCTGTGGGCCGCCGCCGGCCGGGAGCGCTGCGACGAGGTGCGCCTGGAGCTGCTCCGGGCGGCGGTGCGCTGCGGCGCCCCCGAGGCCGCGGCGCGCGAACTCGGCGCGGCGTCCCTCGACCGGCGCTTCTTCACCCCCCGGGGTCCCCGCTCGCCGTGGCGCGCCCTGGGAGCCGACCGCCTCGACGACTTCGAAGTTCGCTGGGAATTCGCGATGGGCCGGGGCGGAGAGGACGAGGCCGCCGCCTTCCTCGCGCGCTGCGCCCGCCGGGACCCCCGCGATTTCGACGCCCTGGCCCGGTGGGAGGGCGGCGCCGGCCGCCGCGGGGCCCACCTGCGGGTGCGGGGCCTGGGCATGCACGGCGACCCCCGGGCCCGGCGGATCCTCGAGCGCACGCTGTTCGCCGTGGACGTCGATCCCGGCCACGGCTTCGCCGGCCGGCGCCACGCCGGCATCGCGCTCGGGCGCCTCGGCCTGCCCGGCGTCGGGCGCGTCCTCGAGCGGGCGCTGCGGGTCGAGGCCCGGGAGCACGAGGGGCGGCCCGGGGCCGGCATGGGGGTGCAGTACCCGGTGCGGGCGGCCCTGCTGCACGCCCTCGGGGAAGCGGGGGCCGCGGATCGCGCGGACCGGGTCGCGGCGCTGCTCGGGGACGTGGAGGGGACCGCGCTGGGCGGCCTGTACCTCCAGGCGATGGACGCCCTGTGGAAGCTCGGCGAGGAGGCCCCGGTGCGGCGGGTCCTCGCCGCCGGCTCCCCCCTGGCCGCCGCCCACGCCCTCGGGGTGCTCGTCGCCTGGCACGGGCGGGTCGCCGCCGAGGCCCACGCCGCGGACCCGCGGCCCCCCGTCCGCGCCTGCGCCCGCGCCGCCCTGGAGGCCGGCGCCGGCCCGGCGGGCTCAGTTGGCCGAGGATGACTCGGTGGTGCCCGCCGTCAGGCCGTTGAAGGTGTTGGACACGGTGGTGTCGACCCGGACCATGCCCGGGCGGGTGATGATCACCTTGTAGTCTTCCGTGACCCCCTTGGAGCGGGCCATCTTGTTGACGAAGGTGACGGTGATGTGCCCGTCGCTGTCGAAGTCGGTGTCGGGGTTGGTCACGAAGCCGCGGGCGTTGAACACGATGTGGTCGGCGTTGCCGACGCCCGGCCCGCCGAGCGTGCCCGAGGTGTAGTCGATCGCCACCTTGGGGGCGTAGTAGTCGCCGTCGGGGTCGCCGAGGTCGACGATGCCCTGGGAGGTGTCGTCGTCGCTGCCGTCGATTTCGGAGTCCTCGGGCAGGTAGTCCCAGGTGCTGCTGTTGCGGGCGGCGTCGCCGACCCCCACCCAGTACTCGCCGGTGTTGGTGCTCGGGTCGCTCAGGTCGGAGTCGCCGGGGAACAGCCAGATCGAGCACTCCCGCCCGGTGCGGATCGCCACGGAGCGGCACTGCTGCACCTTGGCCATGAACTCCAGCGCGGCCTTGCGGGTGCGGAAGCGCGGGATGAGCTGGTCGGACATCCCGACCCCGAGGGCGGTGAGGACCAGCACGATGGCGAGGGTGATGACGATCTCGATGAGGGTGAAGCCCCTCCGGTTCCGCCCCCACCGGGTTCCGCCGCTGCGCCTCACGCGAACCTCCTCGACCGGGCTCTGCACGCCTCCATCATAGTCCGTGGAGGCTCCTCCGTCGGCCGGCGTCGCGGCGGCGCGACCCGCCTCCAGCCGGGTGGTTGACGCCGCCGGGAGGGCTGGATAGTCGGCAGGGCCGATCGCGTCGAGCGAAGGCCGCGAGGACGCCGCGATGAGAATCCGGTCCCCGCGCCGGGTGAGCCGGTCCACGGCGTCTCCCGTCCCGCCCGACCCAGGACTTCCCCCACCGACTCTCCCCACCTTTCCAGGAATGACGACATGGCCCGCTACACCGGACCTCGCCTCAAGGTCTGCCGCGCCCTCGGCGTGACGCTGCCCGGCCTGACGAACAAGGCCATCAACCGGCCGTACCCGCCGGGGCAGCACGGCACCCGCCGGCGGGGCAAGACCTCCGACTACAAGCTCCGGCTCGTCGAGAAGCAGAAGCTCCGGTACCACTTCGGCATCCTCGAGCGGCAGTTCAAGCGCTACGTGGCCGAGGCCGCCCGCATGCGCGGCCCCACCGGCACCAACCTCGTGGTGCTCCTCGAGTCGCGCCTCGACAACGTCGTGTGGCGCCTGGGCCTCGCCCCGACGATCCCGGCCGCCCGCCAGGTCGTCGTCCACGGCCACATCATGGTGAACGGCCGCCGCGTCGACCGCCCGAGCTTCCGGGTCATGCCCGGGCACGAGGTCTCGGTGCGCGAGCGCAGCCGCACCAAGCCGATGATCGTCCAGGCCCTCGAGGCCAGCGCCACCCGGGTGCGGCCGCCCTACCTCGAGTTCGACCCGGCCAAGGCCACCGGCAAGATGATCGCCCTGCCCACCGCCTCCGACCTGCCCTTCGAGGTCAACACCCAGGCGGTCATCGAGTACTACTCGCAGCAGCTCTGATCCGCGTCCTCGCCGCCCCGCCCGCCGGGAACCGCCGGGGGCGGGGCGACGTGCGTCGGCGCTTCGCCGCCGCCGGGTGCCCTCGTCCGACCACGCCTTCGTCCGACCACGACGAAGACCCCGCCCGGAGGCGGGGTCCACGCGGCGGCTGCCGCTCGATCCGGAGCGCCGGCCCGGCTACTTGACCTCGCGATGGACCGTGTGCTTCCGCTCGTAGCGACAGTACTTCTTCAGTTCCAGCCGGCCCGGGGTGGTCTTCTTGTTCTTGATGGTGTTGTAGCGGCTGACGCCGGGCTGGCCGCTGGTGCGGCAGGAGGTGCACTCGAGATGGATGACCTGGCGGCCCTTCTGCGACTTCTTGGCCATGGTGTTCCTCGCTTGGCGCCCTGGCTGGGGCGGCGCCTCTGGATAAGGGACGGGGGGCGCGCCGGACAGACGCGGAGTCGGCCGCCTCTAATGCAGCCCGCCGGCCCCTGTCAAGCGGGGGCACGGCCCCGGGGACGCCCTCCGCGCGCGCCCTCGGAGGGGTGCCCGTGAAGGCCGCCTGGCTCGCCGCCCTGGTCGCGGCCGGTTGCGCCGCCCGGCGGGCGCCGCCGGAGGCGGAGGTGGTGGCCTCCGTGCGCTTCGACGGCAACGGCGGCCCGCTCCGGGGCACGGCGGACGAGCGCCTGCGCTCGGCGATGGTGCAGGAGCAGAGCCCGCCCTGGGCCTGGGTGGCGCCGCGCCGGCTGTGGGTGCCCCTCGACGAGCGCGAGCTCCGCCTCGACGCCTGGAGGGTCGAGAACTGGTACGCCCACCACGGCTACCTGGACGCCCGCCTCCTCGGCTGGGACCTCCGCCGGCGCGGCGGCGGCCGGCGGGCGCGCCTGGTGGTGACGGGCCTCGTCGAGGAGGGCCCGCCGAGCGTGGTCCGGCGCCTCGACTGGCAGGGGTTCGACGCCCTCGGCCGGCCCGCCCTGGCCTGGCTGGAGCGCCACGCCGAGCTCGCCGTGGGCCAGCGCTTCGACCTCGAGGCCCTCGACGAGACGGTGGAGGCCGCCCGCGAGTTCCTCGGCGAGCACGGCTACGCCCGGGCGCGGGTCGAGGCGGCGGTCGACGCCTGGCCCGAGGAGCGGGCGGTGGACGTGGTCGTGCGGGCCGAGACCGGACCGGCCTGCCGGGTGGGCGAGGTCCGGGTGGTGGGCGACACGGACGTGGTGCCGGCGGTCTTCCTGGACGACCGCATCACCCTGCGCGCCGGCGAACCCTGGCGCAGCAGCGAGCTGGAGCGCACGCGGCGGCGCCTGTTCGCCCTCGGCGTGTTCAGCGTGGTCTCGGTCACCCCGGACCTCGACGCGGACACCGGCGACGCCGTGCCGGTCCGCATCGAGCTGGTCGGCAGCCGCCCCCGCGAGGTGCGGCTCGGCGGGCGCCTCTCCACCGAGGGCACCCGCCTGGACGCCCGCGCCACCGGCAGCTTCGAGCACCGCAACCTCTTCGGCCGGCTCCTTCGCCTGCGCCTGGAGGCCGAGGGCGGCTACACGCGCACCGTCGAGGCCCTCGGCAGCGGTACGGGCACCCGCGGCCCGGTGGCCGGCCTCGACGCCTCGCTGCTGATCCCCCGCTTTCCCGGGCGGGGCTGGAGCCTGGACAACCGCGCTTCCGGCGCTCTCGACGTGCAGGAGGGCTACCGGGACGCGGTGCTCGCCCTCTCGCCGGCGCTGGCCTGGCGGCCGGGACCGCGCTGGACCGCCCAGCTCTCCTACCACCTCAAGTACGTGGACTACCTCGAGCTGTCCGTCGCGCCCTCCGACGCCCTCGACGCCCTGGCGGCCCTCGACTTTCGCGACCCCTACCTCCTGTCCTACCTCGGCCAGCAGCTCACCTGGGACGGCCGGGACGACGCCATGGCGCCGCGGAGCGGCCGCTACCTGTCGGTGGGCCTCGACGAGGCCGGCGGCCCCTTCGGCGGCCAGGCCAGCTTCCTGCGGGCGCGCCTCGACCTGCGGGGCTACGCGCCGGTCCGCCGGCTGGCCGGGCGGCGGCTGCGCGGCGTGTCCCTGGCGGCGCGGGCCGGCGGCGGCTGGATCGCCCCCTACGGCCCGGACGAGGTGCGGCAGGTGCCCTACGCCGAGCGCCTCCGCCTCGGCGGGGCGACCTCGGTGCGCGGCTGGACCGCCGACCACCTCGGCCCCTACGTCTGCGCCGCCGCCTCGGGCCTCGACTGCCTCTCCGAGCCCGGGGTCCTCCAGCCCACCCGCGACATCGTGCCCATCGGCGGCCTGGTGAGCCTCTTCGGGGGGGCGGAGCTGCGGGGCTACCTCGCCAACGGCTTCGGCGCCGCGGCCTTCCTCGACGCCGGCATGGTCTGGGACGAGCTCGCCCACGTGGGCGATCCCGGGCTCCAGCCCGCCGCCGGCCTGGGCCTGCGCTACCGGAGCCCCGTCGGGCCGGTGCGGGTGGACGTGGCGCGCCGCCTGGTCGACGAGCCGATGTTCGCCCGGGAGCCGCGCTGGGCGCTGCACCTGGCCCTCGGGGAGGCGTGGTGAGGCGGCGGCGTCTGCTGGCCGTGGCGGTCCTGCTGCCGCCGGCGCTGGCCGGCGGGCTGCTGGCCTTCCTCGCCACCCCGCCGGGGCAGGCCCTGCTCCGCGAGGGGGTCGAGGCGGCGGGGAACCGCGCCCTGGCCGCGGGAAGCCTGGCCGTGGGGGGGCTGCGGGCCGACCTGCTGCGCGGGGTCGAGCTGAGCGGGGTGGAGCTCCGCCGGGAGGACGGCGCGACCCTCGTCTCGGTCGACCGCCTCGCCGTCGGCTGGACCCTGCCGGGGCTCCTCTCCGGCCACGTCGACCGCGTCGTGGTCGACCGGCCGGCGGTGCGGGCCCATCGTCGCGAGGACGGCGAGCTCGACCTCCTCGCCCTGTTTCCGGCGAGCGGGGCCGAGGACTCCGGGGGCGGGGCCGGGCGCTGGTCCGTCGGCGCCCTGGAGGTGAGCGACGGGCGGATCGAGCTGCCCGGCCTGGCCGTCGAGGGCCTGTCGATCCGGGCCGGCATTCGCGCCGACGGCGACGCCCTGGACCTCGACGGGCTGGCGGTGGTGGCGCGCCTCGCCGAGCCGGTGCGGGCCGGGGCGGCCTGGACCGGCGCGGTCCACCTCGACGGGGAGGGCGGCTCCGTCGAGGACGGCGTGCTCCGGCTGGGCGACAGCCGCCTGGAGGTGGACGGGCGCTGGGCCGACCCCGGTTCCTCCGGGGTCACGGCCCTGGATCTCGACCTGGTGCGCCTGGCGGCGGCCGACGGCGCGGCCTGGGTGGGCGAGGGCTGGCCCCGGCGCGACCTCTCGGGGGTCGGGCGCGTCGAGGGACGGGGCGGGCGGCTGCGTCTCGACGTCGCGCTTCCCCGGGATGCGCCGGCGGCGCGGCTCTCGGGGGAGGTG
>WGAH01000019.1 GCA_015489145.1 Deltaproteobacteria bacterium | reverse complement strand
GTTCCGGGGAGAGCACGGGGCCGGAGGGCAGCATCTCGCGGACGCCGCAGCCGGCGAGCAGCCCGGCCAGCGGGGCGAGCAGGGCGTGGCGGCGACGCGCGGGCAGGCGGGGCATCACGGGCGGACGGGGCCTCGGGCGGGTAGATTGGCGGCGATGTCTTCGCCCTATCGCACCCGCCTGTGCCTGTCGGTCCTTCCGCTGGTGCCCGCCCTGGCCCGGGCCGAGCCGCCGGGGGGCACCCTGCTCACCCGCGACCGCTTCAACGTCGAGGAAAAGGCCAGCTTCGAGTGGGTCTGGACGGTGGGCGAGGAGGGCTTCGGCCCCGGCGACCAGCTCGTGCTGCGCGACCCGATCTTCCACGGCATGCGCTGGTCGAAGTGGGGCGACCTGTCGCCCTGGCCCGAGCTGTGCACCCCCCAGAGCACCGCGCAGCGGGCGAGCTGGGGGCTGGTGAGCGCCTACGCGATGCGCGGCGACGCGGTGCTCGACGACGTCTCGCTGTCGGTGGCGCGGTCGAATTGCCACCTGTCGGGCGGCGAGCCGAGCTGCACCGCCGACCTGCACCGCGACACGAACACGACGATCCAGCTCGACTCCGACGGCTCGCTGCTGCCGGGCGACGAGGTGCACCTCGTCGTCGGCGACGTGGACGGCTGCCGGGAGCGCTGCGAGGCCGCCGGCGAGGGCGACTGCTCCTACTGCGACGACTGCGGCTTCGAGATGCCCGACCGGGCCTTCCCGAAGATCACCTGGACGGCCCAGGCCTGCCTCGGCGACGCCGACTGCGTGGACCTCGACCCGGTGAGCTTCCAGGTCTCGGCCTCGCCCGTCGTCCACGCGATCCTCGCCACGGTGCCCAGCCAGGCCGTCATGGGCGAGCCCTTCCGCCTCAAGGTGGCGCTCCTCGACTCGCGCGGCAACGCCGTCGGCTCGGCGAGCCGCACCCTCACCGTCGACCTCGGCGAGGCCGCCGCCTCCGTCGACGAGGCGAGCCACGAGATGGTGCCCACCGACGAGGGCTGGCACGACTTCTCGGTCACCGTGGACGAGCCGGGGGTCTACCGCTTCACCGTGCGCGACGACAGCGGCATGGAGACGACCACCAACCCGGTCGAGGTCTTCTCCGAGCCGCCCGCCGAGTCGATCTACTGGGGCGACATCCACGTCCACCACGGCCTGTCCTGGACCGACGAGGACGGCTTCCTCCACGACGCCAACCACGACTACGCCCGCGACGTGGCCGGCGAGGACGTGGTCTCGGAGTCGATGAAGGCCGAGGGCATCGAGATCGACGAGGACGATCTCTGGGCGCTGCTCCAGGACAACTGCTCCCGCTACACCGTCGAGGGCAGCTACCTCGTGCTGCTGGGCTTCGAGTGGATGGGCGACATCGCCGCCGAGACCTTCGGCACGCCCACCCAGGGGCACCACAACGTCTACTACGACGCCTGCGAGGCTCCCCTCGGCACCCACGACACCGACGTGATCCCCGGCGTGGACGGCGATCCCGGCCTGTGGTCCTGGCTCGACGAGGTGCGCGAGACCTGGGGGGTGGAGGCGGTGACGATCCCCCACGCGATGCGGTGGACCGGCTACGACTACACGATCGCCAACCCCGGCGTGCAGACGCTGGCCGAGATCTACTCCGAGTGGGGCGACGACACGACCTGGAGCGATTCCGACGACGACACCGGGGACCCGGCGGCGGGCTCGACGAAGGACATGCTCGACCACGGCCTGCGCCTGGGCTGGATCGGCGGCAGCGACAACCACGACGGCTGGATGGGCAACCCGTACTCCACGAAGAACGTGGCGAGCGGGCTGGCGGCCTTCATCGCCCCGGCGCTGACCCGGGCCGACATCTTCGAGACCCTGCGGAACCGCCACACCTACGCCACGACCGGGATCCGCCCGATCCTGCGCTTCCAGGCCGAGGACGGCGGCGCCACCCTCGAGCAGGGGCAGGAGTACCTCGCCCGGGCGCCGGAGCTGCGCTGGACGGTCCACGCCACCGCCCCCATCGCCCGCTTCCGGCTGTACCGGGTGGTGATCGGCAGCGGGCGGCAGGACGAGCTGCTCGCCGAGGAGCCCGGCGAGCTCGACATCGAGGGGAGCTTCACCCCCGACTGGTCCGGCGAGGACGTGGCCTGGTGGATCGAGTTCGTCCAGGACGACGGCGAGAAGGCGTGGTCCAGCCCGATCTGGGCCACCTCCGACTGCGGGCGCCTCGCCGAGTACGCCGTCGACCCCCTCGGGCGCTGCGACGGCCAGTCCCCCGGCGAGGACACCGCCGCCGGGGACACGGGGAGCGCCGAGCCCCCCCCGGCCCGGCGCTGCGGCTGCGCGGCGGCGCCGGCGGGCGGGGCGTGGCTGGTCCTCGGCCTCGGCGGCCTGCTGCTGCGGCGTCGCGCCACCGGGGGCTGAGGTGCTTCCCCGGTGGGCCCTGCTGGCGGCGCTCGGCGCCTGCGAGCCGGGGCGGGCCACCCTCGGCCTCCTCGACGACCCCGAGGCCGGTTGGTGGGCCTGGGGCGATCCCCACGTCCACAGCGACTGGTCCTACGACGGCTGCGAGGACGCCGCCGCCGACTGCGGGCCGACGGGAGAGCGCCCCGGGGCCCCCTTCGTCGACAGCGCGGTGGCCGAGGACCTCGACTTCGCCGCCCTCGTGGACCACGCCGAGGCCGATCGCTACGAGCCCGACGGGGAGGGCGGGGCCTCCCTCGACATCTACGCCGGCCAGGCCGCCGTCGTCGCCGAGCTGCGCGCCGCGGGGCCCCTGGGGCTCCTCGGCTTCGAGTGGACGGCCTACCGCGACGAGGTGGTCGACGGGCACGCCCGGGGCACCCACCGGACGGTGATCGTGGACCCACCCGAGGGCTGCCTCGGAATGCGGGTGGCGGGCTTCCGCCTGGAGGGCGGCGCGAGCGAGGCCGGGCAGGGGGCCGCCCGGTGGGTGCAGGACGGCGACACCCCGGCGGTGGACACGGTGGCGGAGCTGTGGGCGACGCTGGACCGGGCCGCCGCCGATTGCCGGGGGCGCTGGCTGAGCTTCGCCCACCACACCGCCTGGTCCGTGCCCCAGCGCACCGACTGGGGGCTGGCGGAGAACGCCCCGGAGCGCGAGACCGTCGTCGAGGTGCTCAGCGAGCACGGCGCCGACGAGTGCCTCGACCCGGAGGCCGAGGGCTGCGCCTGGGGGGTGGCGGGGCGCCGCGAGGACTACGCCCCGGAGGGCTCGGTGCAGGCGGCGCTCCTCGCGGGCTACCGCCTGGGCTTCGTCGGCGGCACCGACGCCCACGACGGGCGGGCGGGCAGCCTGGACGACGGGCCGGGGGCGGTG
>WGAH01000018.1 GCA_015489145.1 Deltaproteobacteria bacterium | reverse complement strand
CCTCGAGGGCGTGGAGCGCGTGGTCCTCGCCGACGACGAGGACGCCGCCGGCCCGGCGGAGTGAGGGAGGAGAGCCATGCGCCGACCCGCCATCCTCGCGATCCTCCTCGGCGGTTGCGCCGCCGCCCCGGCGGTGCTCGACGAGGGCGCCTCCACCCCCGCCGGCGACGACACCGCCGCCCCCGACCCGGCGACGGTGGACGACGACGGCGACGGCTGGAGCGAGGCGGAGGGCGACTGCGACGACGCCGACCCGAGCGTGCACCCGGAGGGGGACGAGGGTGAGGAGCCCGACGGGATCGACCAGGACTGCGACGGCATCGCCGACGACCGCGAGGTCTGCCCCGACTCGCTGCAGGACGAGATCGACGCCACCCCGGACGGCTGGACCCTCATCGTCTGCCCGGGCACCTGGAACGAGGACCTCGCCATCGAGGGCCGCACCCTGGCGCTGGTGGCGGCGGAGGGCCCCGAGGCGACCACGATCGCCGGCACCGGCAACGGCCCGGTGATCACCATCGCCGACTGCCCGAGCCTCGGCCTGTCGGGCTTCACGATCACCGGCGGCGCCGGCCTGGTCTTCGGCGGCGGCATCCAGGCCAGCGACTCGGTGGTCGCCATCGAGGGCAACGCGATCGAGGGCAACCTCGTCGAGGGCACCACCTTCGGCGGCATCGGCGGCGGCATCGGCACCTACGACGTGGACGGGGTGATCGCCGGCAACGCGATCACCGGCAACACCGCCGGGCACGGCGGCGGCGTCGGCGTGCAGTTCGGCGACCTCGAGATCAGCGGCAACACGATCAGCGACAACGCCGCCACGAGCCTGTCCGAAGACGCCTGGGCGGGCAACCCCGGCGGCGGCGGGGGCGTGTTCATCCTCGGCGACGCCGACCTGCTCGGCAACCTCATCGAGGGCAACCGCAGCGCCCAGCACGGCGGCGGCTTCTACCTGGTGCAGGCCGAGGGCGAGGTGGCCGACAACGCGGTGAGCGCCAACACCTGCGACAACGACGGCGCCGGCGGCTACGTCGGCCTCTACACCGGCGAGCTGCACGACAACACCTTCGAGGGCAACACCGCCGGCGACGACGCCGGGGGCCTGCGGGTGTGGGTGGGCGCGGCGCGCATCGAGGGCAACACCTTCGAGAACAACGTCTCCGGCGACGACGGCGGCGGCATCAAGCTCAGCCACATGGGCAACACGCTGAGCGGCAACCGCTTCGCCGGCAACACGGCCGCCGACGCCGGCGGCGGGGTGGAGCTCGACAACGACGCCACGGTGGTGACCGACTGCACCTTCGAGGGCAACGCCGCCGCGCGGGGGGGCGGGCTGCACACCTGGGACGCCGAGGACGCGGTGATCCTCGAAGACCTCGCGTTTTCCGGCAACACGGCGACGAGCTGCGGCGGCGCCGTCGAGATCGACGCCGATCCCCTGGGCGTGGCGGCGACGCGCATCGAGATGACCGGCAACAGCGCGGCCTGGGGCGGGGGCCTCTGTGTCTACGGGGGAAGCGTCTACAGCTTCCACAACGCGATCTTCGCCGCGAACACGGCGTCCTCGGCGTACAGCGCGCTGCCGCCGCCGGACGCCGAGGGCGAGCTGGTCAACGCCGTCGCCTGGGGCGGCGAGGACCCGCAGGCGGCCCTGCGCGTCGCCTCGGACGCCCCCCTCGACGTGGTGAACGCCATCATCGCCGACAACGCCGGCGACGCCGCCCGGGGCCGCGGCATCGCCGTGAGCTGGTCCGACCTCTGGAACAACGACGGCGAGATCCGCGGCGGCACCGAGGGCGAGGGCGTGATCCGCGCCGACCCCCTCCTCGTCGACCCGGAGGGCGGCGACTTCGGCCTCGACGCCGGGAGCCCCTGCGTGGACGCCGGCGATCCCGACATTCTCGACACGGACGGAACGCGCTCGGACATGGGCGCCCACGGAGGACCCGATGCCGACTAGCCTCGCCCTCATCGCCCTGGCGGCGGCCTGCTCCAGCGGCGGCGAGGGGCTCACCCTCAAGCAGTGCACCGACGGCAAGGACAACGACGGCAACGGCCTGGTCGACTGCGACGACCCGGGCTGCGAGGCCTACGACACCTGCGGCGGCGACACCGGCGGCGACGCCGGCCCGAAGCCCGAGGTCACGGTCAACGAGTTCCAGGCGAGCAACGCGACCACCGTCACCGACGAGGCCGGCGCCTACCCCGACTGGATCGAGCTGTACAACTACGGCGACGCCGACGTGTCGATGGCCGGCTGGACGATCACCGACGACCTCGACGAGCCCGACAAGTTCACCCTGCCCGACCTCACGATCAAGGCCGGCGACTTCGTGGTGCTCTGGGCCGACGGCGACACCGACGAGGGCGCGCTGCACCTGAGCTTCGCGCTCGCCAAGGAGGGCGAGGCCATCGGCCTGTACGACGAGCAGGGCCGGGCGCTCACCGAGCTGGTCTACG
>WGAH01000017.1 GCA_015489145.1 Deltaproteobacteria bacterium | reverse complement strand
GTGCTCGAGGCCGTGCGCCGGGGCGGGCGCTTCGCCGACTACCGCCGGGCCCTCGACCCGGTCTCGCGGGTGCCGCGCTGACGGGGTAGAACGGGGAAAAGCAGCCCCTCGCGCATCGCCCCGCGAGCGGCGCGGGAGGTGCGATGGGCGGACGGTCGTGGGCGCTGGCGATGGGGCTGGCGGTGGCGGCGGGACTGGCGGCGGCCGGGGAAGCCTGGCTGCGCCGCGCCGAGCACGGCAAGGTCGTGATCGTGGCCGATCCCCCGGGCATCAAGTACGGCCTGCCCGCCGACCGCCCCGACGACCGTCGCGGCTGGAGCCCCGAGGTCGATCCCCCGCCGCCCGACGGGGGGATGCGCGTGCTCGCGGTGGGCGACAGCGTGACCTACGGGGTCGGCGTGAACCCCCGCGAGGCCTGGCCGGCGCGCCTCGAGGACGCGCTGCGCCGCGTCTACGGCCGCGGCAGCCTGACGGTGTTCAACCTCGGCGTGGTCGGCTGGGACGCCGAGCAGGTCGCCACCCTCGTCGAGACCGAGGCCGCGCGCTGGCACCCCGACGCCGTGGTGTGGGGGAGCTACGCCAACGACCTCGCGCCGACCATGGTGGTGCAGGTCGGCAACGGCAACCTCGTCTACGTCGGCACCAGCGTCCCGGGCCCCGCCCGCCTGCTGCCGCCGCGCCTCGCGGGCTTCCTGCTGCGCCACAGCGCCGCCTTCCGCGTCGTGCAGGCCGGCGCCTACACCCGCGCCGCCCGCCGCGCCGACCTGCGCCTCGCCTCGCCGGAGTTCTTCGCCCGGCAGGTCGACCGCATCCAGGCCTGGCGCGACCGCACCGGAATCCCGGTCCTCGTGGCGGCCATCCCGCCCCACGTCGTCGCCACGCCCTGGCGCTGCCCCGACCTCGGCCCCGGCGCCGCCGCCTGCATCTCGGGCCTCACCTGGTACCAGCAGGTCACCGAGGTCCTCGGCGCCCACGCCCTGCCCTGGACGGGCCTGCTGCCCTCCATGCAGGAGGCCGCCAGGGACGGCGACTTCTTCCCGCCCGGCACCCTCGATCCCGACCACCCCAACGCCCGCGGCCACCGCCTCATCGCCGAGGCCCTGCTGCCGCTGGTGCGCGACGCCCTGCGCGAGGCCGCCGCCGAGCAGGCCAGCCGCCGCCGGCGGGACCGCGGCGACCGCCGCCACCCGCCGCGGCCCGGCGCCCCCCCGGAAAGCGCCGTCCCGCCTCAGTAGTTGCTCGCGACCCCGCGGAAGAAGCGCCCCTCGTCGGCGTCCGAGCGGTAGAAGTCGTCCACGGTGCCGCGATCCGGCCGCACGAGCCACACCGTCTCGTACCAGCCGCCGTTGGCGGTCACGTAGAAGTCGCCATCGTCGCTGTTGCTCGCGAGCTGCTCGGGCTGCAGCAGGCTCTCGGTCCAGGCCTGCACCTCCTGCCAGTCCTCGTCCTCGAAGTGGTACAGCGCCACGTCGCCGGTCTGGTAGTCGGTCATCAGCGCGTAGAAGCCGCCGCCGTCCAGCGCCGCGCCGGCGGTGCCGAGCATCCAGTCCCAGTTCTTCCAGTCGTCGCTCAGGTCGGCCTGCCGCCGCAGGGAAAAGCCCCCGTCCTCGCTCCAGGTGGCGAAGCCGCCGAGGAAGCCGAAGATGCCCACCTCGCGGGTCTGCATGTCGATGGCGAGGTCCACGGCGTACAGCTCGAAGGGCTGCTCCTCGTCGCTCCAGTCCCAGGCCCAGGAGGCGAGCGCGGTGACGGTGCCGTCGGGGTCCACCCGGTCGAGCTCGCCCCGCCGGGCCACCAGCCAGCCGCCGTCGGGCCAGGCGACGAGGCCGCGCACCACCGGGCGGTCCTCCAGCCCCTCGAGCCCCGAGGCGTAGGCGTCCTCGGTCTCGTCGGGGGTGAACTCGGCGAGAACCGTGCAGGCGCCCGTCTCGTCGGCGGCCACCAGCGCCGCGGTCTCGGCCAGCGGCTCCTCGTAGTCGGGGTCGGTGACGGGCGTCGGGTCGTGGATGAACACCCAGCCGCCGTCGGGGTCGGGCTCGACGAAGGTCGGCGCGTAGCCGTCGTCGAGGGTCACGGTCCCGGTGATGCGGCTCACCGTGTCCATCACCACGATGTCGCTCGGCCCCCAGACGTACTGCCGGGCGAGGGTCAGGCCCGCCCACAGCTCGTCCACCCGCCCGTCGCAGTCGTTGTCCTTGCCGTCGTCCGGGTCCTCGTCGCGGGCCGGGTTCACGGCGATGTCGTCGTCGTCGCAGTCGCCCTCGGCCTCGGTGAAGCCGTCCCCATCCCGGTCGGCGTCGGTGTCGGTGTCGGTGTCCGTGTCCGTGTCGGTGTCGGCGTCGGCGTCGACGTCCGCGTCGGCCTCCTCCTCGGAGGGGGGCACGAAGGTCGGCTGCTGGGCGCAGCCGCCGAGGGCCAGCAACAGGGCGGAAACCGAGGAGCTGATCGCGAGCGGCACGGGCACCTCCCGCCGCCAGCCTACCGCCGGGGGGTGCCGCCGGCCACGGTCGCGATAGGGCGGCCCCATGGACGACGCTCTGGAACTCGCCGGCATCGCGGTGCGCGGCGTCAGCGAAGCCGGCGTCCGGACGGTCATCGAGCTGCCCGGCCTCGACCTCGCCTTCGACATGGGCACCTGCCCGCGCTCGGCGGTGCGGCGCTCGACGGTGCTGTTCACCCACGCCCACGTCGACCACATGGGCGCGCTGGCCTCGCACTGCGCCACCCGGGCGCTCATGGGCATGAAGCCGCCGACCTACATCGTGCCGCGCGCCGTCGAGGCCGACGTGCACGACCTCCTCGACGCCTGGCGCCGCCTCGACTTCTCGGAGATGCCCTGCCGGGTGGTGCCGCTGGACCCGGGCGAGAGCCGCACCCTCGGGCGCGGCCTGGTCGTGCGCCCGTTTCGCGCCGTCCACCGCGTGCCGGCCCAGGGCTACGTAATCTGGCGGCGGCGCTCGCGGCTCCGGGCCGACCTGGTGGGCCAGGACCCCGCCGAGATCGCGGCGGCCCGGCAGCGGGGCGAGGCGGTCTCCGAGTGGGCGGAGGAGCCGCTGGTGGCCTTTTCCGGCGACACCCGCATCGACGCCCTCGACCGCGAGCCCTCGGTGTGGGAGGCGCGGCTGCTCATCCTCGAGGTGACCTTCTTCGACGGGCGGGTGAGCGTGGAGCGCGCCCGGGGCAAGGGGCACGTCCACCTCGACGAGGTGGTGCGCCGCGCCCGCCGCTTCCACAACCAGGCCGTGCTGTTCACCCACCGCTCCCTGCGCTACTCGCTGGAGGAGGCCGAAGCCATCGTCGACCGCCGCCTGCCCGCCGAGCTGCGCGAGCGCGTGCGGCTGCTGGCCTGAGCGCCGAAAGCTCGGCGCCGCGAATGCCGGCCAACGGCCCGCGCTCCTCTGCCGGGGCTCACCAACCCGCGCCGCCGCCGGCGGCGAAGGTGAACAGGCCGATGTTGGCGCCGTTGTCGGTTTTTTTTTCAACAACTCGCGTCGGTGCCGTCGCCGTCGGCGTCGCCGATGAAGCGGGCCTGCCCGGCCCAGCGGTGGTTGCCGT
>WGAH01000016.1 GCA_015489145.1 Deltaproteobacteria bacterium | reverse complement strand
TGCGCACGGTCATCGCGGGGGAAACGGGGACTGGTCAACCCGGGGCGCGTCCGCTAACCCGTGGTGGACGCCCCACGTCCGCCGGGCCCGGTTCGGGTTTCGACCGGCGGACGAAACGGCGGTGAGGTGAGCGCGTGCGCGGGCAACGCTGGTCCCTGGTCGCCTCGCTCGGGTGCCTGCTCGTGCTGGGCTGGCGCCTCGTCCCGGTTCTCGAGCCGGCGGCGCGGGCCCAGGACGCCCCGGCCGACGAGGGGCCCGGCGGCATCGACAAACGCGATTGCGGCCAGTGTCACGCCGGCTTCGGCGCCTCCGGCCACGTCCCGCCGGCGCTCAAGGGCTGCTACGCCTGCCACCCGCCCACCGACGAGCCGGCGAGCGGCTTCCACGTCCCCCTGGCTCCCGCCAGCGATGCCACCTGCAAGGGTTGCCACCCGATCGAGCAGCCGGCCTACCCGCACCTCCCCTACATGGGCGGGATGTGCACGAGCTGCCACGACCCCCACTCCACCGACAAGAAGGGGCCCTACCTCAAGGGCGCCACCGAAGACGAACCCTGCGTCGGCTGCCACGGCCGCAAGGACGACCACCTCTACACCCACACCGCCGTGAAGCTCGGCAAGTGCTACGGCTGCCACGATCCCCACGGCTCGGAGCAGGCTCACCTGCTCAAGGGCGACAGCCCGGCGGCGGCCTGCGCCGACTGCCACCCCGACGAGGCCTCCACCGACAAGAAGGTCACCCACATGCCGGCGGCCGGCGGCATGTGCCTGTTCTGCCACGCGCCCCACGGCTCCGACCAGGAGTGGAACCTCGTCAAGCCCGGCGGCGAGGTCTGCAAGGGCTGCCACCCGGCCAAGGACGACCGTCCCCAGGTGCACGCCGCCGTCAAGCTCGGCCAGTGCGGCGAGTGCCACAACCCCCACGGCTCCGACCACGACCGCAAGCTCTACACCGACCCCATCGACGGCACCTGCTTCCGCTGCCACTACGACGACGTCACCGGACGCGCCCAGGCCCACCCGCCGGTGGCGGCGGGACGCTGCACGATCTGCCACGACCCCCACGGCTCCACGCAGCCGCAGAACCTCTACACCACGGTGAACCTCACCTGCGGCGGCTGCCACCCCGACCAGTACCGGCCGGAGGCGAAGGTGCGGCACGGCGCCGTCGTCGCCTACGGCTGCACGGCCTGCCACGACCCCCACGGCTCGGACGCGCCCTCCTTCCTGCTGCGCGCCTCGATCACCGGCACCTGCACCCGGTGCCACGAGGGCTACGACGACGGCTACCACGTCACCACCGGCGCGGCGGGGAGCGGCCACCCCACCGGCGGCAAGAAGGACCCCACCCGGCCGGGCCGCGAGCTCTCGTGCACGTCCTGCCACGATCCCCACGGCGGCGACCACCCGAAGCTCTGGTACCGGGCGAGCCGCCGCATCGAGCTGTGCCGCGAATGCCACAGCGCCCTGTGATCCCGTGCGCCGGATCAGCGCGCCGGGGGGGCCGGCGGCTGCCGCGGCCCGGCGGGGCGATTAGGCGAGCACCGCGTGGACCCTCCGTCCGTCCCGTCTCATCCCGTTCGGCCCCCGACCGCCGTTCGGCCCCCACTCGCGGAGTCTCCAGGATGTCCCTTCGTGCCCCAGGTCTCCGGCGCGGCCCGCTCCTGCGTCGCCTCGTCCCCAGCCTCCTGGTCCTCAGCCTCCTGGTCCTCCTCGGCTGCAAGAAGAAGGCGCCGGAATTCACCCCGGAGCAGATCTACTGGCCGCCTCCGCCCGAGGTGCCGGTCTACAAGTGGGAAGGCCACATCGCCACCTCCCGCTGGGCCGAACGGCCGGGCGCGATCAAGCGTTTCCTGATCCAGCTCGTCGGCGCCCGCGACCTCGTGCACTTCAAGAAGCCCTACGCCGTCGCCGTGGACCCGTCCGGCCGGGTGCTGGTCACCGACACCGGCTGGGGATCGGTGCTGGTCTTCGACCGGCCGCACAAGCGCTTCCAGTTCCTCGGCAACAAGGGGCAGGGCGCCCTGCAGAAGCCCACCGGGGTGACCACCGACGCCCAGGGCCACATCTTCGTCGGCGACGCCAAGCTCGCCCGCGTCTTCGAGTACGACGAGAACCTCGAGTTCGTGCGGACCTACGGCGGCGGCCTCCTCGCCCGGCCCGTGGGCGTCCTCGTCGTGCCCGACCGCAACGAGCTGTGGGTGGTCGACACCGGCCGGCACGTCATCGAGGTCTTCGGCGTCGGGGGCGATCACGTCCGCACCATCGGCAGCCGCGGGCCCGAGCCCGGTCAGTTCAACTTCCCCACCAACCTCGCCATGAACTCGAAGGGCGAGATCTACGTGGTCGACACCTTCAACTTCCGCGTCCAGGTCTTCGACGAGGACGGCAACTACCTGCGGCACTGGGGCAAGAACTGCGACAGCTTCGGCTGCTTCGCGCGCCCCAAGGGCATCGCCGTCGACGCCGACGACAACGTCTACGTGGTGGACGCGGCCTTCAGCAACGTGCAGGTCTTCGACGGCGAGGGCCGCCTCCTCGTCTTCTTCGGCGGCGTGGGCAACGGTCCCGGGCAGCTCTGGCTCCCGGCGGGCATGACGATCACCCCCGAGGGCGACGTGTTCGTGGTGAGCCAGTACAACTGGCGGGTCAACTGGTACCGGTACCTCGGCCCGCCGGAGGGGCGGGAGCCGCCGACCTCCGCCGAGACCGACGCCGGGCGCTCCGGCTGAGCCCACCCGCTCCGCCGGCCCGTCGGGTCCCGCGTCCCCGCCCGGGGGCGCGGGACCTTCGCGCTTCGGGGGGTGTGCGGATTCCCACACAGGGACGGTGTGGGAACCCGCACAGGCGGAAGGTTTCGACCGCGAGTCGGGCGATGGTTCTCGTTCTCGACCGCAAGTCAAGTTGTCGACTCAGCGTCGGGCTTTCGCGCCGCTCGCGCCGGGGTCAGCGCACGCGAGATCGGCGGATCGTCCGGGTCATGCCTTGGACGGTCGCTTTTGCGGGCCGCGGGTCGGGAGGCCGCCCGCGAGGCCCTTTATTGCGGCCGATCGCTTCCTGATCGCGATCATCGGGAACGTTCGGAGCCCCCGTCCGCGCCCGCCGATGGCCCGGGATGTGCAATAGTACGGGGTGCCTGAGCCGGCGTCCCGGCGTACGGTCTACCGCACAACCCGTCACCAAGGTCTACACGCAAGGAGCGAAACCATGCTCTCGGCCCTCTCCATCGCCCTGGTCGCGCTCGGCACCGCCCACGCGGCCGACAACGTGTCCAACACGCCGCACAACCTGTCGTCCTCCGGCGCCAGCGTCGGCAACGACATCTACACCACGAGCACCGACGAGGTCTGCGTCTTCTGCCACACGCCGCACCACGGCGACAAGGCGGGGATCGGCGTCGCCCTGTGGAACCGGTCGGTCACCACCTCCGGCTACACGATGTACAGCTCGAACACCATCGACATGACCATCGCCAGCCAGCCGCAGGGCGTCAGCCTCGCCTGCCTGTCCTGCCACGACGGCACGGTGGCCTTCGACAACCTCTACAACGGCCCCGGCGCCGGCGACTACAACGGCAACGCCTGGGCGCGCGGCTGGACCTGGAACGGCAACGTCAACAAGATGCCCTCCACCAGCAACGCCTACATCAGCCAGGACCTCTCGGACGACCACCCGGTCTCCGTCACCTACGACACCACGATGGACTCGGCCTTCAACTCGGCCACCTCGGTGACCGCGGCCGGCCTCAGCCTCTACGGCACCGGCGGCGACCAGGTCGAGTGCGGCTCCTGCCACAACCCGCACGACAACACCTACGAGCCGTTCCTGCGCCTGAGCAACACCGGCAGCGCCCTCTGCCTGACCTGCCACATCAAGTAGACGCGAAGGACGATCCGGCCCGCTCGCCCCCCGGGCGAGCGGGCCTTCCTGTCTTTCGGCCTTCTCGGCGGCTCGCGGCCGTCCCGGACCCGGTCGGCGGCCCGGTTCCCGGCCTTTCTCACGGGTGGGAGGATTCGGGTTCAGTCGGCTAAGGATGCGCCGACCCGACACCGAGGGGTTCCCCTCGCATGCCCCATGCCCGCCCCGCCTCGCGGATGGCCCTCACGGGAGGAGTCCTGGGACTCCTCCTCGTCCGGGGCGGTGTGGCCCGGGCGGGCCCCGGGGTGGTCACCCTCGACGGCTTCGGCGGCTACCGCAGCTACTTCGACGAGACCGAGTGGGGCAGCACCGAGCAGGCCGTCTACGAGCAGTCGCTGCAGGCCGCGCTGGACTCGTTCATCTTCGACCGGGCGCTGGCGGCCTACCACCTGGGCTTCGCCCTCGACCACCGGCTCTACGAGTCCGACAGCCGCTGGCTGGACACCTGGGGCTACCGCTACGACGCCGAGCTGGACTTCTGGAAGGACGGGGACGTGCCCGTCAACCTCTACGCGCACCGCCAGACCCTCGACGCCTGGCAGGCCGAGGTGCCCACCTACCGGGTCACGACCAACTCGGCGGGCTACAGCGCGGCGCTGGTCTCCCGCTTCGTGCCCCGCGTGCAGTCCACCGGCTTCTTCGAGGAGACCTGGACCTCGGACGGGGACAGCACCGACTACACGCGGAGTTCCGACGTTTCCGGCGACCTCGTCCACGTCCGCAAGGGCCTGGTGGCCACCGCGGACTTCACCCGGCGGAGCTTCGCCCGCCCCGGCAAGGAGACGCGCCGGGACTACGACACCGCCTCGGTCTACGGGCAGTACCGCCTCGACCCGGCCACCGAGGTGCTCGTGCGGGGCCAGTCCCGCACCTTCCGGTCGACCCTCGGCGACGAGACCTCGCGCCTCGACATGCAGAACAGCGAGGGCCTCGTGTTGTGGCGGCCCCGCCCCGAGGTGAACGGCAACCTGTTCTACCGGGTCAACCGCGGGGCCTACGACGACCTGGAGTCGGGGGAGGCCAGCGCGGGCACGGACTGGCTCTGGCAGCCGCGGGCGACGACGAGCACCGCCTGGTCGGCGGGGGTGAGCGACGCCTTCGAGGACGCCTCGGGCGAGCGGCGGCGCTACCTGGGGCAGTACCTGCGGGGCAACGTCATCGAGACCCGCGGCCGGGGCAACACCCGGGTGCAGCTCTTCGCCCAGTCGGGGATCGCGGCGGTGAACGAGGTGGGGGG
>WGAH01000015.1 GCA_015489145.1 Deltaproteobacteria bacterium | reverse complement strand
TCGCTGTATACCGCGAGCCCTTCCAGCGCGTCAACGGGGGTGGAAAGGAGGTGGGAAGGAACCGGGCGCTTCCGGCCGCGCCGGCGCGTTTCGCCGGGCGGCGGGCGCGCGGATAGGGCGGGGCAGGAGGTCGCGATGGCGGAGCGGCGGGGCAGCGGGCTGGCGGCGCGGTTGAAGGCGGCCATCGGCCGGGCCGAGGAGCAGCGCCGGCGCGAGCTGGAGGCGCGGCGGCGGCGGGCCGAGCGCGCCCGCGAGGCCCGGGCGCGGCTGCTGGCCGATCTCGCGGACTTCGGGCGAGCGGTGGGCCACTTCGACGTCGCCGCCTCGCCCGGGGAGGTGTCGCTGCGCTACGGCGAGGGAATGCTGCGCTTCGTCGCCGAGGGCGACGCCGACCGCGTGGCGGTGCGGGGCGACGGCCTCGAGGGCGAGTGCGCCCTGGCCTGGCGCGACGAGTTCGGCGAGGCGGGGCGCTGGGTGCTCCGGCAGGTGGTGGACGGGCGCGCCCTGCCCGAGCGCCTGCTGTTCGACGAGGGCCTCGAGTTCCTCGTCCGCACCGCCCTCGACGTGCCCGCCGACCCGGAATCCGGGGAGCGCCCGTGAGCCCGCTCACCCTCACCCCCATCGGCGTCATTCGCTCGCCCCACCGGGAGGCGGCGGGCGCCCCGATCCAGCCCGCCTACGCCGCCGCCGAGGGGCGCGTGATCGTGGAGCCGGCCTACGCCGAGGCGCTGGCCGACCTCGAGGGCTTCGACCGCATCTGGCTCCTCTACTGGTTCGACCGCGCCCGGCCCTGGATGCCCCGGGTGGTGCCCTACCGCGACACCCGCACCCACGGCCTGTTCGCCACCCGCGCGCCGGCCCGGCCCAACCCCGTGGGCATGTCGGTCGTGCGGCTGCTGCGACGGGAGGGGCGCGAGCTGGTGGTGGGGGGCATCGACGTGCTCGACGGCACGCCCCTCCTCGACATCAAGCCCTACGTGCCCGCCTGGGACGCCTGGCCGGATGCCCGCGCCGGCTGGCTCGACGCGCGCCGCGCCGCCCGCGAGGTGGCCGACGGGCGCTTCCACCGCGAGGAATAGCGCTCACCAGGCCCGCAGCATGATCTTGGCGTCCTCGCGGGTGGCGCTGCGCCGCACCGCCGCGTCGGCCTCGTGCAGCCCCATGCGCGTCGTGATCATCGGCGAGAGGTCGAGCAGGCCGCGCTCCATCAGCCGGATGATGTTCGGGAAGACGCCGCCCCCGGCGTGGCCCCGGGCGCCGACGATGCGCGAGGCGCCGCTCACCAGCTCGTCGAGCATGACCGGGGCGCGCTCGCCGGTGCGGCCGAGGTAGACCACCGTGCCCGCCGGGGCCAGGGCGCGCTCGATGGCGGGCATGGTGTGGACGGCGGCGCCGGCGGCCTCGACCACCATGTCGGCTCCCCAGCCGCGGGTGAGCTCCCGGACGGCCTCGGCGGCGTCGGCGCCGTCGCGCAGGTCGAGGGCCACGTCGGCGCCGAGCCGCCGGGCGACCTCGACGCGCGCCGGGCTCACGTCGAAGGCGGCCACCGTGGCGGCCCCGGCCACCCGGGCGAGCGCGATGGCCGCCAGCCCGATGGGGCCGCAACCCCACACCGCGACGTGGCTACCGGGCTTCAGGCCGCCGGCCACGACGAACATGCCGTTGTAGGAGCAGCCGGTGGGCTCGATGAGGGCCGCCCGCTCCAGGGCCGCCCGCCGGTCGCCGAGGTGCTCGGCCACGCCGTCCACCGACCAGCAGTGCTTCTCGTGGGCGACGATGTAGTCGGCGTAGGCCCCGGGGCTGGAGAAGCCCACCATGTCCAGCGAGGGGCACTGGTTGAACAGCCCCTTGCGGCAGGCCTCGCACACCCCGCAGTAGAGCATTCCCTCGGCGGCGACGAGCATCCCGGGCCGCAGGTGGCGCACCTCGGCGCCGACGGCGACGATCTCGCCGGCGTACTCGTGGCCGAGCACCTCCGGGAAGCGGGCCGGACCCGAGAAGATCACGTAGCCCTCGTCGTCGGTCTCGTAGCAGTGGGTGTCCGATCCGCACACGCCCACGGTCTGCACGGCGATGAGGACCTCGTGGGGACCGGGGCTCGGGTCGGGCCGCTCGCCGGGGACGAGCTTCGGGTGGCGGTAGGCCGCCGAGCTGCGGAGCCGCAAGGCGCGCATG
>WGAH01000014.1 GCA_015489145.1 Deltaproteobacteria bacterium | reverse complement strand
GATCGCGGGGGTGGGGACGGGGCGGCTCGCCGCCGCCCTGGCCGAGCGGCGCGGCGAGCCGCCCCGTCCCCACCCCCGCGATCCGTTCATCGGGGTGGTCGACTACTGGGGCGAGGATCGGCCGGGGGACGAGGCGGTGCCGGCCGTCGTCTACCTCGGCGCCAGCCGCCGGGCGTTGGCCGACGACCCCGAAACCGACCTCGCGATCTGCATCCTCGAGGCGGCGGCCCGCCACGAACCGCGACTGACCGGCCTGCTGGAGGAGGGCGCGAGCGACCCCCGCCCGCTGGTCGCCTGGACGGCCCGGCGGCTGCTCACCGCCCGTCGCGGCAGCGTCACGCCCGGGCTCCGCGGCTTCGACGACGAGGCCCCTCCCGGCCCGGGCACCGCCGCGCCCGGGAAGGCGCCGGGCGGCTGAGGCTCCGGGCCTCTACGCCGGCTCGCCGAGGACGCGGCGGGCGGTGTTCGGGTTGAAGATCGCCTCGCAGCGCGCGCCGACGGAGCGGAAGAAGGCGCGGAGGGGGGCCCGGGGGCCCACCTCGACGATGCGGGCCGGGGACAGGGCGAGGATCGCGCGCATGTCGAGGTCCCAGCGCACCGGGGCGCCGATTTGCGCGGTGAGGGCGTCGACGAGGGCGTCCCGCTCGCCCGCGTGCCAGGTGCCGCTGACGTTGGAGGCGACCCGGACGGCGCGCTCCGGCCGCCAGTCGAGGCCGGCGAGGACCTCGCGGAAACCGGGCTCGACGGGCTTCATCAGGCGGCTGTGGAAGGGGGCGCTCACCGTGAGCTTCACGACGCGCACGCCGGGCAGGGCCGCCTCGACGCGGGGGATCGCGGCGTCCACGTCCGCGGACCTGCCCGAGATCACGATCTGCTCGGGGCCGTTGACGTTGGCGAGGTCCACCACCAGGCCCTCGACGGCCCGGGCCAGCGCCTCGGGGTCGAGGTCGGCCCGGATGATGGCGGCCATGGCCCCTTCGCCGGCGGGCACCGCCTCCTGCATGCGCCGGCCGCGCTCCCGCACCGCGCGCACCGCGTCGGCGAGGGGAAGGGCGCCGGCAGCGACCAGGGCGGTGTATTCCCCGAGGCTGTGGCCGGCGAAGCGCGTCGGCGCGAAGCCCCAGCGCGCCTCCAGCGCCCGGAGGATGGCGATCTCGGCGGTCAGGATGGCCGGCTGGGTGAACTCGGTGAGGTCGAGGCGGGGGTCGTCTTCCCAGCACAGGGCGCGGAGGTCGAGGCCGAGGGCCTCGGAGGCCGCGTCGAAGACCGCGGCGGACTCGGGGAAGGCCTCGGCGAAGGCGCGGGCCATGCCGCGCTTCTGGGAGCCCTGGCCGGGAAAGACGACGACGGTCTCGGGCGTCTCGGCGGCGGGCTCGGCGGGGGAATCGGTGCGGTCGGCGCTCATCCTGACCTCCACGGGCGGTCGGGGGGGCTGTTCCTATCGCGGGGCGGTCCCGCCGGCGTCCCCGGGAGGCGGGCCGCCTTCGGGTCGGCGGGGGTGCCGGTCCCGGAGGCCTCGCCCGGGGAGGCCGCCCGTTCGGATAGGTCCCGGGTGCCCGCCACGGAGGTCGCCGATGCCGCTCACCATCCTCGACGGACCCATGGGCACGGAACTCGCCCGCCGGGGCGTGGACACGCCGCCGCCGGCCTGGAGCGCCCGGGCGCTGCTGGAGGCGCCGGACGTGGTGCGCGCCATCCACCGGGACTACGCCGAGGCGGGGGCGACGGTCCACACGGCCAACACCTTTCGCACCAAGCGGCGCGTCGACCCGGAGCGGTGGGCGGATCTCGCCCGCCTCGCCGTGCGCCTGGCCCGGGAGGCGGTGCCGGCCTCGCACCGGGTGGCCGGCAGCATCGCGCCCCTCGAGGACTGCTACTCGCCCTGGCTGTCGCCGCCGGACCCGCGCCCGGAGCACCGCGAGCTCGCCCGGGTGCTCGCCGACGCCGGGGTGGACATCCTGCTGTGCGAGACCTTTCCCCACGTGGGCGAGGCGCTGGTCGCCGTCGAGGAGGCGGTGGCCACCGGCGTGGAGACCTGGGTCTCCTTCACCGCCGGGCCCGCGGCCGAGCTGCTCACGCCGGCGCAGGTGGGGGCGGCGGCCCGGGAGGCGGTGGCCCGGGGCGCGGCGGCGGTGCTGTTCAACTGCACGGCGGCGGTGGACACGGCGCCCTACGTCGAGGCGATCGCCGGCTGCGGCGTGCCCGTCGGGGCCTACGCCAACGCCGGTCGGCCGGAGCACGGCCTGGGCTGGGGCCACGAGCACGACGCGCCGGCGTGAGCAGCTCGGCCGCGGGCCCGGCGGTGAAGGAGACCCAGGTCTCCACGCCGGTGGCCACCGCCTCCTCGACGGCGACCAGCGCCTCGCCCACGTGGGG
>WGAH01000013.1 GCA_015489145.1 Deltaproteobacteria bacterium | reverse complement strand
GGCCCCCTCCTCCCGCCCGTTCCCCGAGGTGCGCCCATGCCTCGCCGCACGATCCTGCTCCTCGCCCTGGCCCTGCCCTTCTCGATGGCCTCCAAGTGCCGCAAGAAGGGCGACGAAGAAGTCGTGCTCGACGAGACCCCCGCCCCGCCCGAGGTCCGGCTCCAGGTCGTGAGCATCGAGCCCTCCGTCGTCGAGCCCGGCAAGGGCTTCCGCGCCGTCGTCTACGGCTCCGACTTCCAGGACGGCGCGCGGGCCTGGATCGGCGACACGCCGATCGCCCAGGCCCAGGTGCGCGACGAGAACACCCTGGCGATCAGCGTGCCCGCCCTCGACACGGGCACCTACGACGTGCGGGTCGACAACCCCGACGGCGCCAGCGCCACCCTGCGGGCCGGCCTCACCGTCCGCTCCCGCCCCGACCCCACCGCCGGGCTCGACTGCTCGCTGGTGCGGGTCCACTTCGACTTCGACTCCTCGGCGCTCACCGCCGAGGCCCGCCGCACCCTCGACGAGCACCTCGCCTGCTTCGAGCAGCCCGGGGCGCGCATCCGCATCGAGGGCAACACCGACGAGCGCGGCACCACCGACTACAACCTCGCCCTGGGGCAGCGCCGGGCCGAGGCCATCGACCGCTACCTCGTCGGCAAGGGCATCCCGCCCAGCCGCCTCCAGGCGATCTCCTACGGCGAGGAGAAGCCCCTGGTCCGCGGCCACGACGAGGCCGCCTGGGCGCAGAACCGCCGCGGCGACGTGAAGGTCACGAAGTAGCATGCGGCGCGCGATCCTCCTCCTCGCCGGCGCGGCGCTGTCGGGCTGCGTCCTCGACCGCACCGGCCGCTCGGCCTCCGAGATCTACCGGCGGGAACTCGCCCTCCAGGGCGCCCGCGTCGGCAACCTCGAGGACCAGTTCGACAAGCTCGACGCCCGCGTCTCCCAGCTCGAGGAGCTCAACCGGGCCCGCGGCCAGGAGGAGATCCTCAAGATGCAGACCCTCGACCAGGTCCGCCAGGAGGTCGCCCGCCTGCGCGGCGAGGTCGAGGTGCTGCGCCACGACTTCGACACCGCCCGGCAGGACGGCACGGCCCGGGCCGAGGACGCCGCCTACCGCCTCCAGTGGCTCGAAGCCCGCGCCGACCAGCTCGAAGCGGCGCTCGGCCTCGAGGCGCCCCCGCCGCCCGAGCGCGAGGTGGCCGAGGCCGCCGACGACACCGGCCAGCCCGCGGCCGCCGGCGAGGACGGCGCCGGACAGGGCGACGGCGCCGAGGAATCCGCCCAGGCGGTCACCGATCCCGACGAGATGATCGCCCTCGCGGAGCAGCACCTCGCCGCCGGGCGGGAAAAGGCCGCCATCGCCGTGCTCGACCGCTTCCTGAAGCTGCACCCCGACCACCCCCGCGTGCCCGAGGCGCTCTACCGGCGGGCCGAGGCCGAGTTCAACCAGGGCAACTACTCCGCGGCGGTGCTCCGCTTCCAGGACGTCATCGACCGCAACGAGAAGAGCCCCTGGGCGGCCTGGGCGATGCTCCGGCAGGGCGAGTGCTTCGACGAGCAGGGCAAGAAGGACGAGGCGCGCCTGTTCTACGAGGACGTGGCGCGCAAGTACCCCAAGAGCAAGGCGGCGCGCGAGGCGCGGCAGAAGCTCGGGCGGTAGGCCCGCACGGGAGGCGCACCATGGGCAGGCTCGTCATCCGGCAGCTCCTCGCCGGGCGGGACATCGGCCGGGGCAACCCCGTCGCCGCCCAGATGCAGAACTTCGCCTACCTGATCGGCGACGCCGAGCGCCGCCGCTGCGTGCTGGTCGACCCGGCCTGGGCCGTGGACGACATCCTCGATCTCGTCGAGGCCGAGGGCTACACCCTCGACGGGGTGCTCGCGACCCACTACCACCCCGACCACGTCGGCGGGCACATGTTCGGCTTCGACGTCGAGGGCGTGGCGCGCATCATGGAGCGAAGCCCGTGCAAGGTGCACACCCACCGGCGCGAGGCCGAGGGCCTGCGCCAGGTGACGGGCCTCGACGCCTCCGACCTCGTGCTCCACGACTCCGGCGACCGGGTGAAGGTGGGCGACATCGACATCACCCTGCTGCACACCCCGGGGCACACGCCGGGCTCGCTGTGCTTCAAGGTGGGCAGGGCGCTGGTCGCCGGCGACACCCTGTTCCTCCAGGGCTGCGGCCGGGTCGACCTGCCCGGCGGCGACCCCGACGAGATGTACTACTCCCTCACCCAGCGCCTCGCGAGCCTTCCCGGCGACACGATCCTCTACCCGGGACACGCCTACTCCGGGGCCAGCGCCGACATGGACACCGTCCGGCGCACCAACCCCTACCTCCAGGTCCCCGACCTCGAGACCTGGCGGCGGTTCATGCGCTGAAGCTCGCGCCCGGGGGCTCACGTGAGGGGCTCCGCCATCCGATGCCAGGAACGATGGCGTGGCCGTTCACCAGGCAGCGCGCCGCCGTCGGCGGCACCGAGGCGGACCCGGACGCGGAGATCCTCCGGGAGGGGCTGCTGACCGCGCTGACCGCCCTGGCCTCCGACGCCTCTCCCGCCGACCGCTCGCGCCTGGAGCGCATCGCCGAGCGCGTCCGGCGCCCCCCGGCGCCGACCGGGCTCGCCCGCAAGCTGGAGCAGGTCCTCGCACCGCGCCTGCGGGGACGGGAGGCCGGCGACCTGCACGAGCTGGCGGTGGCCCTCGCGCGGCTGGCGGCGAAGGTCGCCATCGACGACGAGGCCCTGGCCGAGGGCCTGCGCCGCCTGCGCCGCGCGGTGGCGCGCGGCATCGAGTCCTCGCAGCGCCCGGCGATCTTCGAGCGCCTGCGGGCCGTGGAGCAGGCGGCGAGCCCGGCCCGGCAGCGCTTCGAGGCCGCCAACCGGGAGATGCTCACCCTGGTCGAGGAGATCGGCCGGCACCTCGAGTCGGTCGGCGGCAGCTCCGCGCGCATGAGCGGGCACCTCGGCGAGATGGCCCGGGCGCTGGCCGAGGCGCGGGACGCCGAGGGGCTGCGGCGGCTGCGGTCGCGCATGGGCGGCATCATCGCCGCCATGCAGGCCGAAAACGAGCAGCTCCGCGGGGCGCTGGAGGCGGCCCTCGAACGCGCCGCCCGCATGGAGAGCGCCGCCCGCCAGCGGGCCGCCGAGCGCGACGAGGCCGTGCGCCAGGGCTTCCAGGACGCCCTGACCGGGGCGCTGAACCGCGCCTGGTTCGACAAGGAGCTGCCCCGCTTCGTCGCCGGCCACCAGGAGCGCGGCGCGCCCGCCAGTCTCGCCCTCCTCGACCTCGACCACTTCAAGGAGATCAACGACAGCCTCGGCCACCCGGCCGGGGACGCGGTGCTCCAGGCGGTGGTGCGGGCGGTGGGGCGGACCATTCGCGAGCGGGACGCCCTCGCCCGCGTGGGCGGCGAGGAGTTCGCGCTGCTGCTGCCGGGCACGGGGGCGGAGGGCGCCCTGCGGGTGGCGGAGCGCGTGCGGGCGGCGGTGTCGGAGGCGCCGATCACCGTGGACGGCCGCACCCTCTGGGTGACCTGCTCGGCGGGGGTGGCCGAGGTGCTCCCGGACGACACGCCGGAAAGCCTCTACAAGCGGGCCGACACCGCGCTGTACCAGGCCAAGAGCGCCGGCCGGAACGCCGCCCGTCTCGCCGCCTGAGCGCCGGCGCGCAAGCCCGCCGCGAAAGGCCTCAAGCGCCGGGCGCCGGGTCCGATGCCGGGTTCACCCCCCGGCCTCCGGGCGGAGCAGGTGCACCATGATCGAACGCCGCAAGCTGCGCCGCCGGCGCCTCCGCTACTACCTCGACGTCTTCGATGCCCGGACCGGCCGCCCCTTCGGCCGCCTCGGCGACATCTCCACCGCCGGCCTGCTGCTGCTCACCGGCGAGCCCGTGCCCCCGAACCGCGACCACGAGCTGGAGGTGCGCTGGCAGACCGACGAGGACGAACCCACCCGGCTGCGCTTCCGGGCGCGGAGCTGCTGGTGCCGCCGGGACCTCAACCCCGACTACTACGCCGCCGGCTTCAGCATCCAGAACCTCGACGCCGCCAACGCCGCGCGGCTGTCGCTGCTGATCGGACAGCTCGCCTTCGACGAGGTGGCCTGAAGGCCTCAGGGGACGGGGCAGGCGTCGAGGGCGCGACGGACGGCGACGCGCACCATGTGCCGGCGCCAGGCCGTCGAGACGACGTGGGTGCCCAGGGGCTTGACGCGGGCGTGGGCGAGGTCGGGCAGCTCCTCGGCCCGAGCGGCGCGGACCTCCACCGGGGCCGGTCCCACCGCCGAGATCACGGCCCGCGCCCCCGAACCCTCGCGCCGCACCGCCACCAGCAGGGCCGCGTAGTCGATGGAGGCGCGCAGGCGCACCTTGTGGTGGACCACCGGCGCGCCCCGGCGGGGCACCAGGACGTGGGTGAGGACCTCGCCGGGCTCCAGCCGCAGCCACCGGCGGCCGTCGGCGCCGTCGTAGAGCTCGGAGACGGGCACCTCGCGCGTGCCGCGCCGACCGGCGATGCGCGCCCGGGCCCCGAGCAGCCAGAGCACGGGCACCGTGTCGGCCGAGTGGGCGGCGTAGCAGCCGGCCCCCTTGCGGGCGACGTGGCAGACGTCGCCGTCGGCCTTGAGGCAGCCGCCGAGGGCCTGCCGCCAGCCCTCGGGCTGGTTGTAGAAGGCGCAGCGGGTGTCGAGGCAGAGGTTGCCGCCCAGCGTGCCCATCGCCTGGATGGTCGGCGTGGCGACGGTGGCGCAGGCGTCGGCGAGGGCGGGAAGCTCGGCCCGCACCACCGGGTGACGCCGCACCGCCCGCAGGGTCGCGAAGGCGCCGATGCACAGGTCGTCGCCATCCTCGTAGATCGCCGCCAGCTCCGGGAGCCGGCGGGCGCTCACCAGCAGCGAGGGGCGGTGCAGCCGGTGCTTCATCGACGGCAGCAGGTCGGTGCCGCCGGCGAGGATGCGCGCCCCGGGGCGGGCGGCGGCGTCGAGGAGCCCGTGCAGGGTGTCGGGAGCCTGCCAGGCGAATCGCGGGAGCGGAAGCATCAGCGCACCCCCCGGCGGCGCAGGGCCGCGAGCACCTTGTCGGGCGTGTACGGCGGGGCGGTGAGCCAGGCGCCGGTGGCGTCGTGAATCGCCGCGGCGATGGCCGGGACCGTGCCGAGCTGCGGGCCCTCGCCGACCTCCTTGGCGCCGAACGGCCCCTCCGGGTCGTGGGACTCGACGAGGATCGGGTGGATCGCCGGCGTCTCGTGGACCGTCGGCACCCGGTACTCCAGCAGGCTCGGCGCCCGCAGCAGGCCGTCGCGGTAGGCCTGCTCCTCGAGCAGCGCCTCGCCCACCCCCATGTAGACGCAGCCCTCGATCTGCCCGGCGGCGATCTCGGGGTGCAGCACCCGCCCGAGATCGTGGGCGCACCAGACGTGCTCCACCCGGACCTCGCCGGTCTCGAGGTCCACGCTCACCTCGGCGACCTGGGCGGTGAACGAGTAGGCCGGCGAGGGGCCGACGCTCTGGCGGCGAAAGCGGTTGCCGATGCGCGGCGGTCGGTAGGAACCCATCGCGCCCAGCGCCCCCGCCTCGGCCTCGGCCAGGGCGATGGCCCGCCGCCAGTCCACCCCGCGATCCGGCTCGTCCCGGACGAAGACCCGCCGCCCGCGCAGGACGAGGTCGGCGGGATCGCAGCCCAGCTCCGCGGAGACGGCGCTCACGAGCCGCTTCCGGACGCGCTCGGCCGCTTGCAGGGCGGCGTTGCCGGCCATGAAGGTGACCCGGCTCGAGTAGCTGCCGAGGTCGACGGGGGTGAGGTCGGTGTCGGCCTCGACCACCGTGCAGTCGGCAGGCTCGATGCCGAGCCGCTCGGCGACGACCGTGGCGAGCATGTGGTTGCTGCCCTGGCCGATGTCGGCGGTGCCCGACAGGATCGTGACCCGGCCGGAGCGGTCCACCTTGACCTGCACCATCGAGTGCGGCCCCTCGTTGGCGTAGGTCGGGTGGAGGGCGCCGCTCATGTAGGCGCTGGCCGCCAGCCCCACGCCGCGCCCGGGGCCCAGCCGCCCGCGCTTGTCGCGGTAGCCGCTGGCCTCGACCACCCGCTCGACGCACTCGCGCAGGCCCACGCTGGTCACCCGCAGGCCGTTGACGGTGACGGTGTTCGGCTCGACCGCGTTTCGCAGGCGCACCTCCGCCGGGTCGAGGCCGAGGGCGTGGGCCATGCGGTCGAGGTGCAGCTCGATGGCGAAGCGGGGCTGGATCGCGCCGTGCCCGCGCTTGGGCCCGCAGGGCGGCAGGTTGGTGTAGACCCGGGTGGCGGTGAAGCGGTAGTGGTCGAGGCGGTAGGGCAGGGTGCCGAAGACGCCGAGGTAGTAGGCGGTGACCACCCCGTAGCTCGCGTAGGCGCCGCCGTTGGCGAGGGCCTCGAGCTCGAGGGCCGTGATGCGGCCGTCGGCCTTGAGCCCCATCTTCACGCGCATGCGCGTCGGGTGGCGGCCGCGGTGCGCGTAGAAGACCTCCTCGCGCTCCAGGGCCAGGCGCACGGGCCGGCCGAGGCGCAGGGCGAGGGCCGAGGCGCACAGCTCGGTGACGAAGGTGTCGCACTTGCCGCCGTAGCCGCCGCCCACCTCGGGCTTGGTCAGCCGCACCGCGGCCGGGTCGAGGCCGAGGACGGCGGCGATGGTGCGGTGGACCGAGTGGGGGTTCTGGGTGGAGGTCCACACCCGGAGGCGCCCCCCCGGCTCCGGGGCGGCGAGGGCGGCGTGGGGTTCGAGGGGGACGTGGGTGGAGCCCGGGTAGAAGTAGCTCTCCTCCATCACGAGGTCGGCCTCGGCGAAGCCGGCGTCGGGGTCGCCGAAGGACTGGTGGACGCGCCGCAGCACGTTGGGGCTGCGCCCGGTGCGGGCGGCCTTGCGGGCGAGGTGCTCGTGAATGGCGGGCGAGCCCGGGTCGAGGGCCTCGTCGAGGGTGAAGACCGCGGGAAGCGGCTCGTAGTCGACGCGAACCCGCGCCAGGGCCTCGCGGGCGGTGGCCTCGTCCACGGCGGCGACGCAGGCCACCGGCTCGCCCCGGTAGCGCACCTTGTCGACGGCCAGCGCCGTCTCGTCGCGGGCCACGGGAATCGGGCCGTGGCGGCCGGGGAGGTCGGCGCCGGTGAGCACCGCGAGCACCCCGGGCATGGCCAGGGCCTCGGCGGCGTCGATGGCGAGAATGCGGGCGTGGGCGTGGGGCGAGCGCAGCAGCTTGGCGTGGGCCATGCGCGGCAGGCGCAGGTCGGCGGTGTAGACGGCGGCGCCGGTGACCTTGGGCGGCCCGTCCACCTTGCCGGTGCCCGAGGCGAGGCCGGAGCGGCCGACGATGCCGCCCTCGGCCGGCCGGCCGGCGAGGGTGTCCTCGGGACCGAGGTAGGTGCTGAAGTCGGTGACCCCGCCGCCGCGGTGGCCGGCGCCGCTCACTGTCCACCTCCGGCCACCTCGCGGGCGGCGTCGAGGATGCGCGTGTACCCGGTGCAGCGGCAGATGTTCGACCCGAGGACCTCGCGGATCGCCGCGTCGTCGGGGTGCGGCTCCTCCGCGAGCAGGGCGGTGAGGTTCACGGCGATGCCCGGGGTGCAGTAGCCGCACTGGGCGGCGCCGTGGCGGTCGAGGGCGTCCTGGATGGGGCTCAGCCGGCCGTCGGCGGCCAGGCCCTCGACGGTGGTGACGGCGGCGCCCTCGAGCTCGGCGACCAGGGTGAGGCAGGCCAGGCGGGGCACCCCGTCGACGAGCACGGTGCAGGCGCCGCAGTCGCCGAGGTCGCAGCCGTGCTTGGTGCCGGTGAGGCCCAGCTCGTCGCGGAGGAACTCGAGCAGGGTGCGGGTCGCGGGCACGAGCGCGCGGACGGCCTCGCCGTTGACCAGGAAGGAGGCGACGACTTCGGAGGCCGGCCCGCGGCCGGGGCCCCGGGAACGCGGCGGCTCGGGGGGAGACCCCCCAGGACGGGTGGGATCGCTCATGCGGAGCCCCTAACCGCTGCCTCCCGGGCGGCGAAGGTGGCGGCCCCCCCGCGGGCCGATGTAGAACGGAGGGGTGGGCGCCCGGAAAACCCGCCCCCGCACCCGGAGGACCGCATGACCCGTTTCCCGCTCCTCGTCCCGGCGGCCCTCGCCCTGCTCCTCGCGAGCGCCCCGGCCTGCACCGGCGGCAAGGCGCCGCTCGACACCGCCTCGCCCGGCGACGCCGACGCCGACGCCGACACCGACACCGACGCCGATGCCGACACCGACGCCGACACCGACGCCGACACCGACGCGGATACCGACGCCGACGCCGACGCCGACACCGACGCCGACGCCGACGCGGATGCCGACGCCGACGCGGATGCCGACGCCGACACCGACACGGATGCCGACGCCGACACCGGCGACACCGGCACCGCCGTCGACCGCGCGGGGACCTACACCGGCAGCTTCGAGCTCGACGCCACCGAGTCCAGCCTCGGCCTCTCGGACACCTGCCAGGGCACGGTCACCCTCGCGGTGGACCCCGACGCCACCCCGGCCATCACCGGCACCGCCTCCTGCACCTTCGTCGGCGTCCTCGCCAGCGCCGGCACCCAGGTCGCCACCGTCGAGGGCGAAATCCCCAGCGACCCCGACGTCGAGGGCACCTTCACCATCACCGTGCTCGGCAGCGTCTACACCGAGGACTGGACCGGCTCCTTCACCGGCGCCGACACCCTCGAGGGCGGCTTCAAGGGCGCCGTGGACTACTATTACGCCGACCTGGATCTCGTGCTGCACGCCGAGTACACTGCGACCTTCGCCGCGAGCCGCTGAGGCCCGCCGCGCCGCAGGCCCCCCGCCGCTCCCCAACCCCGGGTCCACCGCTCACCGGAGTCCAGCCATGCACACTCGCGCCATCCTCCTCGCCAGCCTCTCCACCGCCCTGCTGCTCGCCACCGCGTGCAGCAACGACGACAAGTGGAACCAGGACACCTCGGGGGTCGAGGCCGACGCCGACACCGACGCCGACGCCGACACGGATACCGACGCCGACGCCGATGCCGACACCGACACGGATACCGACGCCGACGCCGACACCGACGCCGACACGGATGCCGACGCCGATGCCGACACCGACACCGACACCGACACCGACACCGGCTCGGCCTACGACCCGAGCGGCGTCTACGAGGGCACCGGCACCCTGCTCATCGACCTCGAGGCCGTCGACGCCGACGGCAACGTGCTCCTGACCACCACCTGCGAGGGCGACATCACCGTCGACGTGGACAGCACCCGCGACCCGCAGGTCACCGGCCTGGGCACCTGCTCCTTCAGCGCGCTCGGCTACGACGTGTCCGGCCGGGGCACCCTGGAAGGCCAGCTCACCTCGGACACCACCGCCGAGGGCACCATCGACCTCCTCATCGACACCGAGGAGGTCACCGAGCCCTGGTCGGCCACCTTCGACGGCGACACCGTGACCGGCGAGTTCACCGGCACCATTCCCTTCGAGTACGAGGGCGACAGCTACTCGATCAACTACGACGGGAACTTCACCGCCACCCGCTGAGCGCGCGCGCCCGAGCGCGGCCTACCGCCGCCGCCCGGGCAGCTTCTCGGCCGCCTCGATGAGCGGGCGGAGCTCGTCCATCGCCAGGCGGTACCAGGCGAAGCCCGCGTCGCGGCGCACCCGCACGAGTCCCTGGGCGCGCAGCAGGCGGAGCTGCTGGCTCACCGCGGCCTGGGGCAGCTCCAGGCAGCCCATGAGGCCGGTGACGTGGGCCTCCTCGACGCTGGCCAGCACGCTGAGGATGCGGAGCCGAACCGGGTGGCCCATCGCCTTGAACAGGGTGGCCACGTCGGCGGCGCGCTCGGGATCGGCGGAGAGGTGCAGGTCGGTCATACGCAGCTCTTGGGCTTGGGCAGGCCGGCGATGCGGGCGGCCAGCTTGCCGGGCCCCCGGGGAAAGAGAAGGTAGAGATCGCGCATCGGGACGCCGGTGCCGGCGCTGATCTCGCGAATGCCCGGCGACTCGCCCTGCTCCTCCTCGAACCGCCGGCAGAAGTCCAGCACCTGCCAGTGGCGCTCCGTGAGGACGGCGAGGCCCGCCTCGACGGCCAGGGCGCGGGCCAGGTCCTCGGTCCAGTCCTCCCGGTCGACGAGGTAGCCCTCCTCGTCGACCCGCACGGTGCGATCTCCGAGCCGCATCAGCTTCACCGGCGCTCCTCCTCGCGTGCCTTCCAGCATCGCCATGCCGCGCTCGAAGTCAAGGCGCACCCCCGGCGCCGGGCGCCCCGACCCAGTCGGCCATGATGCGGACGCCCTCGTCCACGAAGGCGTCGTGGGCGTCGTCCCAGTCGACCTCCTCGCCGTCCTCGGCGGCCTCGCGCTCCTTGCGGAGCTCGGCCAGGGTGACCACGGGCTCGTCGTCGTCGAGGTGGCCGCGCTGCTCCTCGATGCGCCGGAACAGCGGGTCGGCGGCGACCCGCTCGGCGGAGGCGGAGCGCAGGCGCGCCACCAGGGCCTCGTCCACCGGCGTCCAGGCGGAGGCGCCGGTGCCGTGGACGGTGGAGGACCGGAAGGGGGCGATCTCGCCGGGGGGAAGCGCGCCGTCGAGGGCGGCCTCGGCGATGCGGTCGCCGTCGAGCAGCGAGGGCAGCACGATGTCGGAATCCACCCCGACGAGCTGCGTCGAGCGGCCCGAGGGCAGGAAGAACATGCCGGTGGTGAGCTTGATCGCCCCCACGCCGTCGGGCAGGGGCAGGAGCTGCTGCACGGTGCCCTTGCCGAAGGTGTGCTCGTCCATGCCGACGATGATCCCCCGGTGGTAGTCGCGCAGGGCGCCGGCGAGGATCTCGGCGCCGGAGGCCGACAGGGGGCTGGTGAGCACGACGAGGGGACCGCTCCAGGCGATGCCCGGGTCGCGGTCGTCGAGGACCTCGACGTCGCCCCCGGCGTCCCGGGTGGCGACCACGGCGCCCTTGCGGAAGAACAGGCCGGCGATGTCCACCGCCTCGTCGAGCAGCCCGCCGCCGTTGCGGCTCAGGTCGAGGACGATGCCCTGGACGCCCTGTTCGCGGGCCTGGTCGAGCAGCTTCGCCACGTCGCGGGAGGACGACCGCCCGCCCCGCTCGCCGCCGTAGAAGCTCGGGAGGTCGAGGACGCCGATCTTGAGGGTTCCGCCGCCCGCCGGGACCTCGCGCACATCCAGGCTGGCGGCCTGGTCCTCGAGGTCGATCTTGTCGCGGGTCAGCGTCAGCTCGAAGGATCGGGTGGTCTTGCCCTTGCGGAGGATGCCGAGGGTGACCTCGGTGCCCTTCGCTCCCCGGATGAGCTGCACGACCTCCTGGAGGTCCATGTCGATGATGTCGGTGGGCTCGGCGCCGGCCTCGGCGACGGAGGTGATGTAGTCGCCGGGCTGGAGGGTGCCGTCGCGGTCGGCGGGCCCGCCGGGCACGATGGACTGCACCTTGGTGAAGCCGTCCTCGCTGACGAGGGAGGCGCCGATGCCCTCCAGCGAGAGCTGGGTGGAGATGCGGAAGTCCTCGAGATCCTCGGCGGTGAAGAAGGCGCTGTGCGGGTCGAGGGCCTCGGCGAAGGCCTCGACGTAGAGGGCCGGCAGCTCGGACGGGGCGCGGCGCTCGGCCACGCGCCGGGCGGCGAGCTCGAAGGAGTGGATGACCTTCTGCTTCGCGGTGTCGACGTCGAGGCCGGCGTCCTGCCGGTTCGCCACCTGGTAGGCCACCAGCGCCCGCAGCCGCTCCTGGCGCTCGGCCTCGGTGGCCGGCCAGCCCACCTTGTCGGGCTCGAGGACCAGCCGGGCGTTCGGGTCGATCTGGAAGTCGCCCTGGAGCATGTCCCGCACCGTCCGCAGGTCGGCGGCCGAGCGGTCGATCACGACCTGCGCGGCCTTCTCGAGGGGGGCGCAGTCGCCCTTGCGGCTCGTCATCACCACCTCGGCCACCGCCCCGGCGAAGGCGTCGGCCTCGGCCGCCAGGAACAGGGACCGCGACGAGTCGAGCAGCTCGACGTACTTCCGCCCGGAGCGCTTCACGGTCTCGGGAAAGTCCGGCTGGGCGTAGTGACCGCCCTGCATGATCAGCAGCATCGAGGGGATGTCGCTGCACGGGAGGTCGGGGAGCTCGGGCTTCGCGGCGGCGAAGAGGGGGTGCAGGAGGAAGGCGAGGAGAAACAGCATGGGGCGACTCCTAGCGGATTCCGCCCCGCTTGACACCCGAGCGCCGCCACATCGGCCGGCCCGGGGTACCCTGGCCCCGCGAGTCCGGTCCCCGGCTCCCGGAGGTCTTCGCGATGCGGCTGCTGGTCGACGGCGAGTGGCGGGCGGTGGAGGTGGAACCCGAGCGCCCCCTCCTGTGGGTCCTGCGCGACGCCCTCGGGCTCACGGGCACGAAGTACGGCTGCGGCATCGGCCTGTGCGGCGCCTGCACGGTGCTCGTGGGTGACGAGGCCGTGCGGTCCTGCGCGCTGCCGGTCTCGGCGGTGGGCGACCGCCCGGTCACCACCGTGGCCGGCCTGGCCCGGGACGGCGAGCCGAGCGTCGTGCAGCAGGCCTGGATCGACCTCGAGGTCCCCCAGTGCGGCTACTGCCAGCCGGGGCAGGTCCTCGCGGCGACGGCGCTGCTCCGGCGCAACCCGGCGCCCACCGACGCCGACATCGACCGGGCGATGACCAACCTGTGCCGCTGCGGCACCTACGGGCGCATCCGGGCCGCCATCCACCTGGCCGCCCGGCGCATCGCCGACGGGGCCCGGCCATGACGCTCACCCGCCGCGCCCTGCTCGGCCAGGGCCTCGGCCTCTGCCTGCTCGTCGCCCTGCCCGCCGCCGCGAGCCCCGCTGCAGATGCCCGCGAGGATCGGCCTCCCGGCGAGCCCGTGGACGAGGAGGTCCCCTTCGGCGCCTGGCTGCGCGTCGCCCCCGACGGCGCCGTCACCGTGATGCTCGCCGCCACCGAGCTGGGCCAGGGGGTGATGACCGCGCTGCCGATGCTCGTGGCCGAGGAACTCGACATCCCCCTCGACCGCGTGCGGGTGCGCTTCGCCCCGGCGGCGCGCGCCTACCGCTTCTCCTTCGGCGAGGAGGGGCCGATCCGGATGCAGCTCACCGGGGGGAGCCGCAGCGTGGCGCAGCTCTCCGAGCCGATGCGCCGGGCGGGGGCCACCGCCCGGGCCCTGCTCGTGGCGGCGGCGGCAAGGCGCTGGGGCCTGCCGGCCGGTCGACTCCACACCGCCGAGGGCGCCGTGCACGGACCGGGGGGCCGGCGCCTCGGCTACGGAGAACTGGCCGCCGAGGCCGCCGCGCTCCCCGTCCCCCGCGGGGTGCGCCTCAAGCCGCCCTCCCGCTGGAAGCTCCTCGGCACCAGCCCGCCACGCCTCGACACGCCGGCCAAGGTGCTCGGCACCGCCGTCTTCGGCATCGACGCGCGCCTCCCCGACCAGCTCGCCGCCACCGTGCGGGCCGCGCCGAGCTTCGGCGGCCGGCTTCGCGCCCTCGACCCGGCCCCGGCCCTCGCCGTCCCCGGGGTCGAGGACGTCGTCGTCGAGGACACCTGGTTCGCCGTCGTCGCCCGGGACACCTGGACGGCCTTTCGCGCCGCCCGCGCGCTGCGACCCGACTGGGAACCCGGTCCCCACGCCGGCCTGGACACGAAAACCGTCGAGGATCACCTCGCCGCGCGCCTCGACGCCGACCGCGGCTTCCGCGTGCGCGGCGACGGCGACCTGGACCGAGCCCTCGCCCGCGCCGCCCGCACCCTCGAGGCCGAGTACCGCCTGCCCTACCTGCACCACGCCACCCTCGAACCGATGAACGCGACGGCCCTCGTCGACGGCGATCGCGCCGAGGTGTGGGTGCCCACCCAGAACCAGCAGCAGTCGCTCACGGCCCTGCACCGCGCCACCGGCGTCCCGCGGTCGCGCTGCCGCGTCCACACGACGCTGGCGGGCGGCGGCTTCGGGCGGCGCGCCGAGGTGGACGTGGTGGAGCAGGTCGGCCGCGTGACCCGGCGCTTTCCCGGCCGCCCGGTGGCGCTGGTGTGGACCCGCGAGGAGGACTTCACCCACGGCTTCTACCGGCCGGCGGTGACCGCGCGGCTGCGCGGCGGCGTGGACGCCTCGGGCCGCCCCATCGCCTACGGGGTCCACCTCTGCGGCACCAACATCGCCGAGCGCTACGTGCCGCCGGCCCTCGCCAACCGGGGCCCCTTCCTGAACTTCGTCGTCGAGGGCCTCGCCGAGCTGCCCTACGCCCTCGGCGCCGTCGAGGTGCGCTTCACCCGGGCCGAGCTGCCGGTGCCCGTCGGCTCCTGGCGCAGCGTGGGCAACAGCCACAACGCCGTGTTCAAGGAGTGTTTCATCGACGAGCTGCTGGCCCTGGGAGGGCGCGACCCGGTGGAAGGCCGGCTGGAGCTGCTGCGCGACGCGCCGGACCACGCCCGCGTCCTGCGCCTCGCCGCCGAGACCGCCGGCTGGGGCGGCCCCGGCGGGGCGCGGGGCGTGGCGGTCCACGCCAGCTTCGGGTCGGTCGTCGCCACCGTGGTCGAGGTGAGCGTCGAGGACGATCGGCTCCGGGTCGAGCGGATCACCGCCGCCGCCGACTGCGGGCCGGTGGTCCACCCGGACATCGTGCGGCAGCAGGTCGAGGGCGGCAGCCTGTTCGCCCTGTCCGCCGCCCTGCACGGCGGCCTCGAGTTCCGCGACGGCGGCGTGGCGCAGGACAACTTCCACGCCTACCCGGTCCTCCGCCTGGCCCGCGCGCCCGCGGTGGACGTGCGCCTCGTGCGCGGCTCCCGGCGTTCCCGGGGCGGGGTGGGCGAGATCGCCGTGCCGCCCCTGGCGCCGGCCCTGCTCAACGCCGTGCGGGCCGCGACGGGACGGGCGGTGCGCTCCCTACCCCTGTCGCGGCACTTCACCGTGTGAGGGCGGCTCGGGCGCGACGACGCCGGGCGACCTCGGCCTCGAGGTCGGCGAGCTCCGGGTCCACGTCCTCCCAGGCCTCGCCCTCGCCCCGGCCGTCGAGCCAGGCGGCGGAGGCGGCGTAGCGGGCGGTGGCGACCCGGGCGGTCGAGGCGGCGGCCTCGCGGGCGCGCTCGGCGGCGAGGCGGGCGACGCCGGCGAAGACGGCCGCGAAGATCACCGCCGGGAAGGCCATGACGAACAGGGCGCCGAAGACCGGGGCCAGGGCGACGGCGAGCGGGGTGGGCAGCCGCCGGTAGACCGCGCCGGGAAGGCCGTCGATGCGCTCGCCGTCGGCGCCGACGAAGCGGGCGTCGAGGGGGCGGGTGGAGACGTAG
>WGAH01000012.1 GCA_015489145.1 Deltaproteobacteria bacterium | reverse complement strand
CATCGGCCCGGCAGGGCGGGCGGAGCCTGCGCGCAGGCGAGGAGGAGCAGGGCGACCACGACGCGACCTCGGATGCGGCCAGTATAGGCCGATTTCGAGGCGTCGTTCGCCTTCCCGCTGACGTTTTCCGAACAGGCCCGCCTACCGGGGCCGGGCCGGCAGCGCGCGCGCCAGCGCCGCGAGGTCGTCCACCACCAGGTCGGGCTCCACCGGGCTGGCGGCGAGGGTGGCCTCGCTGAACTTGCCGGTGCGGACGAGCACGCCGCGCAGCCCCGCCCCCTGGGCCCCGCCGACGTCGCTGTCCACGTCGTCGCCCACCATGATCACGCGCTCGCGACCGAGGTCCTCGAAGGTGCCCAGCGCTTCCTCGAAGAAGGGGCGGGCGGGCTTGCCCACCACCGTCGCCTCGACCCCGGCGGCGTACTCGAGCCCCCGCACCACCATGCCCAGGCCGGGCTCCATGCCCCGCGCCGTGCGCCACATGCGGTTGGCGTGCAGGGCGACGAGGCGGGCGCCGGCGAGGAGGTCGCGAAAGGCGACGCCGAGCACCTCGTGGCGGAAGAAGGGCGGGTGCAGCCCGAGCACGACCCAGCGCGGCCGGGGGGAGGCGGCCTCGTCGTCGGCGGCCTCGTCGTCGGCGGCGACGGCGCCGGGGCCGAGGTCGGCGGCGAGGTCGGGGTGGGCGACGAGGCGGTAGGCCCCGCCCCCGCCCGCGCGCATGAGCCGGGCGGCGAGCACCGCCGGGGTGAGGAGCTGCTCGGGAGCCACGTCGAGGCCCAGGGCGCGCAGCCGCCGGAGCAGCGCCGCCCGGGGGCGCATCGTCGTGTTCGTCAGGAAGCGGATCGCGTAGCCGCGGGCCGCGAGATCCCGGGCCGCCTCGACCGATCCGGGGACCGCCTCGTCCCCGACGTAGAACACCCCGTCGAGGTCGAGGAGCAGTCCCGCCACGCCGTCCAGCGCCATCGCGCACCTCCCGCCGCCCCCCTAATGGAGCCGGCGGCCGGCGGCCTACAGGGCGTAGGGCCCGTAGGTGGCGGTGTTGCCGGCGGTGTCGGTCAGCTCGACGGTGAAGCTGCGGCCCGGGGCGAAGAACCAGCCGGTGTCGTGGCTGGTGCCGGGGCCGGTGCTCGCGCAGTAGCCGCGATCCGTGCACACCAGGCCGGTGGCGGTCTCGTCGGTGGTGAAGCGCACCACGAGCCAGCGGTACCAGCGGGAGTAGGAGCCGCCGGTGATCGTCGGGGGCGTCGTGTCGCCGGTGGGGCAGGTCTCGTCGACGCCGTCGCAGTCCTGGTCGATGCCGTCGTCGCAGACCTCGGGGGCGCCCGGGTAGATGCTGGCGTCGGTGTCGTCGCAGTCGTCGCCGTTGTCGACGGTGCCCGAGGGGGCGGTGCAGGCCTGCACGGCCGAGGCCGAGCCGTAGCCGTCGTCGTCGCCGTCCACGTACCACCAGCTCGCGTCGGTCACGTCCGGGTCGTCGTCGTCGACGAGGCCGTCGCAGTCGTTGTCGACCCCGTCGCAGACCTCGGCGGCGCCGGGGTTGGCCGCCGCGTCGGCGTCGTCGCAGTCGGTCCCGCCGTAGGCGTCGCTGTCGTAGCCGTCGGTGTCGGCGTCGTAGTCGCTGGCCCCGTCGCAGTCCTGGTCGACGCCGTCGTACCAGGTCTCGACCGCCCCCGGGTACACGGTGGGGTCGCTGTCGTCGCAGTCGCCGTCGGCGACCGTCCAGCCGTCGCCGTCGGCGTCGGTGGCCGAGGAGCCCGACCACAGGGCCAGGGCCGCGCCGGCGTCGAGGAGCCCGTAGCCGGTGCGGGAGTCGAAGCCGGCGGTGCCGATGTCCCGCGCCGAGTCCTGCAGCGTGGCGCGGATCTCGTCGCGGGTGGCCCCGGCGGCGCTCAGCAGGGCGGCCACGCCGGCGACGTGCGGGGTCGCCATGCTGGTGCCCTCGTAGAAGTAGTAGCCCCAGGTCGAGCGCTCGAAGGTCTCCTGGAGGATGCCGTCGCCGTAGCCGTCGCCGTTGTCGTCGCGGGTCGTGTCGCCGCCCGGCGCCATGATCTCGAGGCCGGTGCCGTAGCTCGAGTAGCTCGTGCGCTGGTCGCGGGCGTCGGTGGCGCCCACGGCGACGACCTCGGTGTAGCGGGCCGGGTAGTCCACGCCGGCGCTCGAACCGGAGTTGCCCGCGGCGGCGGCGATGAACACGCCGGCGGCGGCGGCGTAGTTCACCGCGCTCTCCTCGGCCGCCGAGCCGTACGACGAGCCCAGCGACATGTTGATCACGTCGGCGCCGTTGTCGGCCGCCCAGGTGATGCCGTCGATGATGTCGCTGGCGTAGCCGGAGCCGAAGCGGTCGAGCACCTTGACCGGCATGATGGTGGCGTCGTAGGCGATGCCGGCCACGCCCGAGGCGTTGTCGGTGGCCTGGTTGATCGTGCCGGCGACGTGGGTGCCGTGGCCGTTGTCGTCGGTGGGATCGGCGTCGCCGTTGGCGAAGTCCCAGCCGCTGCCGAGGTTGGCGATGCCGTCGTAGGGGCCGGACTTCACGCCGGTGTCGAGCACCGCCACCACCGCCCCGGAGCCGGTGGAATAGTCCCACGCCGTCTCGACGTCGATGCTGTCGAAGTTCCACTGGTAGCTGCGGTAGGGGTCGTCGACGGTGGCCGAGGCGTGGCGCACCAGGTCGGGCTCGACCCAGGCGAGCTTGTCGGTGGCGCGGAGGGCCTCGATCACCGTCTCGACGTCGACGCCGGCGGGGACGGCCACGGCGGCGGCGCCCAGCTCGGGCCAGTCGCGCAGCAGCGGCAGGGTGTCGCGCCCGTAGCGCACCGCGTCCACCGGGCCGCCGCGGCTGCCCACGAGCACCCGGTCGGTGCGGTAGTCCACGCCGGGGCTGAGGCGGCTGAGGTCGAGGGCGCCGGGGGCCGAGCCGTCGCCGGACGGATCGCCGGCCAGGTCGACGGGGGCGAGCCCGTCGGCGGAGCAGCCGGCGGCGAGGACGAGGAACAGCAGCGAACGAGCGGACATGGAAGCCTCCCGGGGCGGGTGTGCGGGGCGGGCCCGCGGGGTGGAGGCGGGTCGAGCCTCCCGCCTGGAACCTGGTCCGAGATTAGCCGGAAAGGCGGGCCTTGGGATCCCGTTCGCCAATTCATGACAAGCGGCCGGGGGCGCGGGGCCGCCCGGCCGCGAGAAGCGCGACGGGACCGCGCTACTCGAGCCCGTGCTTCGCGAGCCACTCGTCGAGGATGCCGGCCAGCGGGGGCTCGCCGGGGATCTCCTCGAGGTCGTAGGCCACCCGCACGATGGGCTTGCCCGGGTCGACGAGGCTGGCGAGGTCGATGGGGGTGCCGCTCACCACGATGTCGGCGGGGACGGCGGCGATGCTGGCCTCGAGGTCGGCCCGCTGCTGGCCGGAGTAGCCCATCGCCGGCACGAGGTGGCCGATGTCGGGGTACTTGTCCCAGGTCTTCTTCATCTCGCCGACGAAGTAGGGCCGCGGGTCGACGATCTCGGCGCCGGCCCGCCGGGCCAGCAGGGTGGCGGCGCCGTACTTCATGCCGCCGTGGGTGGTGGTGGGGCCGTCCTCGACGCAGACGACGCGCTTGCCCTTCAGCTCGGCCTCGGTCATGCCGTGCAGGGTGAGCCGGCTGGCGACCTTCACGATCTTCGCGGTGGGGTTGAGCTTCCGGGCCAGGGCGATCTCGGCCTCGACCGCCTCGGGGTCGGCGCTGTCGCTCTTGGCGATGAGGATCACCTGGGCCATGCGGACCTGCGCCTGGCTCGGGTAGTAGCGCACGGCGTCGCCGGGGCGGTGCGGGTCCATGAGGACGAAGAGCAGGTCGGGCTTGATCAGCGGCAGGTCGTTGTTGCCGCCGTCCCAGAAGATGATGTCGGCCTCCTTCTCGGCCTCCGCGAGGATGGCGGCGTAGTCGACGCCCGCGTAGACGACGCGGCCGTTGTCGACGTAGGGCTCGTATTCCTCGCGCTCCTCGATCGTGCACTCGTGGCGGTCGAGGTCCTCGCGGGTGGCGAAGCGCTGCACGCGCTGCTTGACGAGGTCGCCGTAGGGCATCGGGTGGCGGATGCCGACGGCGCGCAGGCCGCGCTCCTGCACCATGCCGAGGAGGTAGCGGGTGGTCTGGCTCTTGCCGCAGCCCGTGCGGACGGCGCCGACGCCCATGACCGGCTTGTTCGACGGGATCATCGCCCGGGCGCCGGGGAGCACGAAGTCGGCCCCGGCGGCGTTGGCCCGCGCCGCGAGGGCGGCGACGTGGGCGTCGGTGACGTCGGAGTAGGAGAAGACCACGGTGTCGACGTCGTGCTCGGCGATGATCTCCTCCAGGCGGTCCTCGTTGACGATGGGGATGCCGTTCGGGTACCGCGGACCGGCCAGCTCGGCGGGGAAGCGCCGGTCGTCGATGTAGGGGATCTGGGTGGCCGTGATGGCGACGACCTCGACGTTGGGGTCGTCCTTGTAGAGCGTGAGGAAGTTGTGGAAGTCACGTCCGGCCGCACCGAGGATCACGACGCGCATGGGCCCTCCTTGCAGGGTGTCCGGCGCGGGCTCGCGCCGGGGGGGACGGCGGCGCGCCCACGCTCGGGAATTCGGCAGAGCAGGCGCCGCCGGCGGGGATCGCGTATCCCGCGGGCGGGCGGACCGGCGAGGCGGGGGAGGGCTGCTCCGGCTCGCGGCGATGCCCGCCGGAGGCCGACGCTTCGACGGCCCGCCTACGCCTCGTCGCGGCGGCGGAGGCCGGCGAGGCCCAGGGCGAGGAGCAGCGCGAGGCCGGCGGGAGCTCCGGGGGCCGTCGCGCAGCCGCAGCCCTTGCCGCCGTCCTCGCCGCCGGCGCCGCCGGTGTCGGCCGCGGGCGCCTCGGCCTGCTCCAGGCGGAGGGTGAAGTCGGAGCCCACCCGGCGGTCGTCGCCGTCGAAGTCGGCCGCGCCGAGGTTGACCACCCCGACCACCACCGAGCCGCTCTCGCCGACCGGCCAGGCGAGGGAGGTGTCCTCGACCCAGGTGTCGTCCTCGTCCTGGACGACGAGCAGGGCCCATCGCACGTCGGCCTCGCTGTCGAGGGACAGGCGCAGCTCCATGCCCGGGGTGAGGCCCTCGACCTCGAAGTAGCTGATGCCCGTCGGGTAGGGGGCCACCACCGGCCGCGCCTCGGCGGGCAGGTCCTCGGCCGACAGGGTGGCGTCGGCGCTGACGGCGTACTTCGGGCGCCGGAACTCGCTGGCCCAGTCCGGGGTGAGGTCGGTGCCGATGCGCGCCCGGGCGATGGACAGGTCCATCCAGGCGCTCACCCAGTCGCCGGTGATCGCGTCGTAGGCGTCGAGGGCGTCGGGCTCGTTCTTGCGGGTGGCCTGGGCGTTGTCCCACCACAGCGCCGCCCCGGCGGCCCCGGCGTCGTCGCCCCAGAAGTGGTCGAGGTGCATGATCCACAGGGCGGCCGAGTACTCGTAGAAGGACCAGCCATTGCCCGTCTCGTCGGAGACGTCCCACGCGTCGCCGAGCATCCCGGCCCAGGGGTCGGCCTGGTAGTCCTCGACGTACCACTCGGCGGAGCTGGTGTCGGGGTAGGTCCAGCGCTCGGCCATGCTCGCCACGGCCTCCCAGGGCGGCAGCGTGCTCTCCTCGAAGTCGGTGGCGTACTGGAGGACGTGGTTGAACTCGTGGGCCACGTAGACCGGCAGGTCGGCCTCGGAAAGCGAGCGGTCGATGGCGATGTAGGCCGAGCAGCCCATGCGCTCGTCGTCGGGGTCGCCGTCGCTGTAGGTGCCCAGGGTGTAGGCGCCGCCGCCGGTGCCCTGGTTGGTGATGTAGATGTCGAGCAGCCCGTCGTTGTCGGGAATGGGCTCGGCGAAGCCGATGCGGTCGATCTCCTCGGCCCAGGCATCGGCCACGGCCTCGAAGATCACGTCGCACTTGTCGGCGTCGGACTCGCGGTTCCAGTGGCAGCGCACGGGGACGGTGTCGCTGTCGACGGAGCCGATGTCGCTGGGGCGACCGCTGGCGCCCTCGGGTCCGGGGAGGCCGAGGGCGATGTAGAGCGAGGTCAGGCAGATCACGGGCGGCGCCTCCAGAGGGGGATCAGCAGCGCGAGGAGCGCGAGGGGCCGCCACGGCGCGGCGCGGCCCGTCGCGCACCCGCAGCCCCCGGGCTCCTCGTAGCGCCCCGGCGGGGTCACGCCAACGCCGCCGGCCCCCCCGGTGTCGGTGGCGCCGGTGTCCGGCGTGCCGGTGTCGAGGGCCTCGTCCTCGGGGGGCACGTAGTCGGGCAGCAGCGCCGGGAGCAGGCGGGCGGCGGCCTCGGCCCGGGCGGCCTCGTCGCCGACGCACTCGAAGGGAAAGCCGAGGAGCGCCACCCCCTCGCCGATCACCCCGGCGGGGTCGCCGCCGGCGTAGGTGGCGATCACCTCGCGGTCGCTGGCGAGCACGTCGGGGTACTCCACCGGGTAGGGGGCGCCGCCGCCGGTCACGCCCTCGAGCTCGGAGAAGTCGAGGGGCACCCCGTCGAGGAGCCCGGCCCCCTCGGCGACGGTCGTGCCGGCGTCGTCGGCCGCCAGGCGCGCCCCGAGCACCTCCTCGCAAAAGGCCTGGTCGTCGGCGTCGCCCTTCTCGTCGAGGTCCCACAGGATCTCGGCGCCGCTGGCGAACAGGGCGCCGCCGCCCTCGACGAAGGCGCGCAGGGCGTCGCGCTGCGCCGGGCTCATCGCGTCGTCGTGGGAGGACTCCTCGCCGGCGAGCCAGATCACGAGGCCGTAGCGGTCGAGCTCCCCCGAGGCGACGAGCTCGTCGAAGGCCTCGTCGCTGGCGGTGTCGAAGGGGTAGCCGGCGGCGTCCACCGAGCGGCCGACGGTGGCGGCGATGTCGCGGGGGTTGACGCGGGGGGCGCGAAAGCGCACCACCTCGCCGAGGCCCTCGACGTCCTCCCAGGGGAGCAGCGAGGCCTCGAAGCGGTCGAAGGCGGGCACCACCAGCACCGGCGTCCAGCCCTCCGAGGAGCGGCGCCCCCCGACCACCTCGCTCGGAAAGCTGAGGCCGCCGGCGTTGCGGGCGGCCACGCGCACGTAGACCGCCTCGCCCGGCGCCGCGTCGAGGACCGCCTCGGTGCCGTCCACGACGGTGCCGCCGTCCCAGGCGCGGCCGTCGGCGGAGGTTTGGAGCACGTAGTCCTCGGCGGCGTCCCCGTAGGGGTCGCCCGCCGGCCCCGGCTCCCAGGTGACCCGCAGCCGGCCGTCGGCGTCGTGGCGCACGGCGAGAGCCACCGGGGGCTCGGGCTGGAAGCGCGGCTCGACGCCGTCCTTCTCGGCGAAGTAGCGCACGACGGCGCGGGCCATCGCCCGGGCGGCGTCGCGGCGGAAGGCCGGGTCCTTGAGCAGCGCCACGTCGTCCGGGTCGTCGTGGAAGGCCAGCTCGACGAGCGCCGCCGGCATCTCGTCGTCGTGGCCCGGGTTCAGCTCGCTGAAGGCCGCCTCCTGCCGCCCCCGGTCGGTCCAGTCGCCGTCCCACAGGGCGCGCACGGCGTTGACGATCTCGTCCTGGAGCAGGTCGCCGAGCTCGTCGGAACCCTCCACCTTGGCGTAGGAGGAGCCGTCGTAGGTGTAGGTCGCGGTGCCGGTGCCGCCGCCGGCGTTGGAGTGCCACGACACGTACACCGCGTCCTCGCCGGCCGGGTGTTCCCAGGCCGCCCAGCGGGAGCGGCTCGACGGGTCGGAGCCGTGGCCGTCCTCGTAGGGGTCGTAGACGCTGGTGGGCGCCCCGTTGAACTGCACGTGGTAGACGGCGGCGCCCTCCCAGCGCGGGCGGTCGGGGACCTCGCCGTGGCGCCGCACGTCGAGCATGCCGCCGCCCACCCGCACCGCGTCGGCGCTCAGCGTGCAGTCGGCGCAGTCGGAGTCTCCGATCAGCTCGACGGTGAGCGAGGGGCCGGCGGGCAGCCACAGCGTCTCGACGTACTGCCAGGTGCTGCCGTGGACGGTCTGGTCGAACCGGCGGTCGATGACCCCGCCCGGGTGGGTGATGCGGTAGTGGGCATCCGGGGCGCGGTCGGCGGCGGCGTCCCAGCTCACGTAGACCGCGTACTCGCCGTCCACCGGGATGTCGGGCTGCCAGCGCGCCACCCCGCCGCCGGCGGCGGGAAAGCGACGGGTCGTGCCGGAATCGAAGGGGTTGTCGCCGTAGTCCCAGGGGCCCGCGTCGGAGAAGCCGGGCTCGCCGTCCTCGAAGCCGGCACCCTCCTCCGCGTAGCCGGGATCACCGTCGTCGACGACGGCCGCGTGTTCCTGGAGGTCGCGCTCCTTGACCGTGTAGACGCGGGCGCCGGCGTTCTCGAGGTAGCGGGCGAGGAACTGGTCCATGCCCTCGGGGTTGTGGAAGTCCTCCACCGTGTCGTACAGCAGCGGCCGCTGGGTGGAGAAGGCGTCGAGGGAGTCGTACCAGAGCCAGCCGTGGCACTGGCTGAGGTAGACCGCCTTGCCCGACAGCGCCCCCTCGGCGGCGCCAGGCAGGTCGACGGGGGCGACGCGGGGGCGGCGGGCGGCCCAGGGCTCGCGCTCGGGCACGCGGGGCACCTCGCGGAGGAGCGGGCGAACCGCCCCGTCGCGGTCGCGGACCATCACGGAAACGCCGGCGGCGCCGGGCGGAAGGCGACCCACCGCCGCTTCGAGGGCGGCGTCGACGGCGTCGGGGTCGGCCGCGGTGGCCGGGTCGAGGACGAGGGGGACGGGCGCGGCCAGCGCCCCGGCGGCGAGGAGGATCAGCATGGCGGCATGGTAGCCGCGAAGGGGGACGGTCGGCGGAAGCCGCGCCGGTCTCCGACGGGTGCGGGAGCGCCGGCCCCCGGCGAATCCGGGAGCCCCGGTGAAGCGCCGACCGACCGCCGGCACGGGTAACGGGGGCAATCGACCTTCCAGCCCGATCATTCCGGGCAGGCTTGTTCGCAAGCCCCCCGGACTTGCTAGCCCCGCGGAACAACCCCCGTCTGGATGCTAGCCTTTCGCCCCCATCCGGCCTTCTCCGACGCCTCACCGGGGACTGCCCCACGGTGGAACCTGCGTGATTGCGGCGACCCACGGTGCCCCCCCTAGCATCTTGAGGGGGGTTGTTTTTCCGGGTGATCATCTGGAGGGGGCTTGTCGCCAGCCCCCCAGCGGATGATCGCCCGTCGGTGGGAGACCCGAGGTGCGCGCCCGGCGCGCCGGCTCGAGGAGCGCCGGCCTCCAGCCGGCTTCCGCCACGCCGGTCGCGGGCGCGGGGGTTCGGCGGTACGCTCGGGGGGTCGAGGTCGCCATGCGCCGCACCGCCGCCCTGTTCCTTCTCGCCTGCAAGGGGGCGGCGCCGAGCGGCCCCTGCGCCGAGGACTTCCCGCCCCTCGCCGAGGGCGGGGCCTGCGGCGACTACATGCTCGACGGCGAGGCGGTCTGCGCCTGCCCGGTCGCGACGGGCGCCCTCACCTGCGCCGCGCCCCCCGACGCCGCGCTGCTGTCGGTCGGGCGCTTCACCGACGAGGCGGCGGACTACGGCACCTGGCCCCCGGCCTCGGCCGGGGTGGACGACCTCGCGGCGCTGCGCGCCTTCGCCGCCGAGGTCGGCCCCTCCGCCGAGATCGACGCGGCCGGGAGCGGGCTGGCCGTGGACGGCTCGGCGCGGGGCGGCTGGGACGACCTCGACGTGGCCTTCTCGCCCGAGGGCGACGTCCTGGCCCTCGGCCGCCGCGACGTGGCGACCCTGCGTTCCCCCGCCAACGACGTGTCCCTGGTCGACTGCGCCGACGGCTGGAGCGTCGAGGGGATGATCGCGACGAGCGTCTGGCTCGTGCGCTGGGGCGCAGGGGACGCCGACGAGCGCGTGCTCTACTTCGCCGACGGCTCGCTCAGCCGCCTCGCCTTC
>WGAH01000011.1 GCA_015489145.1 Deltaproteobacteria bacterium | reverse complement strand
CTCCCGGCGGGGGGCCGCCGGGAGGACGCGCGGGGGCGCCGGGCGCTTACAGGGCGCGGTCGCCGGGGTCGTCGTCGGGACTCGGCGCGGCCTCGGCGGCGGGCGGGGCCTCGCCGAGGTGGCGCGACAGCGCGGTGGCCAGGCGCTCGACCACCTCGGGGTGCTCGGCGGCGAGGTCGCGGCCGAAGGTCGGGTCCTCGTGCCAGCGGAACAGCGAGTAGCGCGGCCCGCTCACGAGGGATTCGCGCACGAGCCACCAGGTCGGGTCGAGGGCCCAGAAGTCCTTGGCGGCGATGATGGCCGCCTCCATCGAGGGGCGCTGGTAGAGGCGCTTCGTCGCGGGGTCGACGGCGTAGCGCTCGCTGATGCGCTGCATGGGCTCCCGCACGTGGTCCGGGGACCGGTACCAGTCCTCGCTCACGCCGGTCTCGCCGAACAGCACCCGGTCGGGCACCGGGTCCTGGAGGGGACGGCCGGTGGCGGTCGGGAGGTCCACGCCGGTGTAGCGGGCGATGGTGGGGGCGATGTCGACGAGGGAGACGAGATCCTCGCGGCTGGCGGCGCGGAAGCCGCCGCCCTTGAGCGCCAGGACGACGCGGCTCTGCCCGGTGCCCCAGGGGGTGTAGCCGTGGTTCGGGCCCCGGAAGGGGTAGCGGGTGTCGTCCTCGAGGAAGTCCTCGCCGTGGTCGGACAGGACGACGACCAGGGTGTCGTCCCACAGCCCGCCCTCGTCCAGCGCGCGGGCGATGCGGGCCCAGCTCGCGTCGACCATGGCGATGCCGGCGTCGTAGATGTTGAGGTTCTGCTGCCTCGATCGCTTCTCGGCCTCCTGGATCTGCCGGTCGCCCCAGCGGTCGCCGTCGGCGACCTTGGAGCCGGTGCTGCGGTAGCGGAAGCGGTTGCTGCCCTTGCCCTGGGGCATGTCGAACAGCTTGTGCCAGGGCCAGGTGCGGGAGCCGGGGGCGTGCAGGGTGCAGAAGTGCACGGCCATGAAGAAGCGGTCGTGGCGGGATGCGTCGGCGATGCCCGCGGCGACGTGCTCGGCGAACTTCAGCGGGTCCCAGGTGTTGCCGAAGGCCTGGTTGTAGCGCCAGGCCCGGGCGATGCGCCAGCCGGCGGGGCCGTGGAGGAAGTTGAAGAAGGCCCGGAAGTGCGGGTCGGTGCCCGACAGGGCGAAGGCCCCGACGTTGACCGGCGGCTGGTCGATCACGTCGAAGTTCATCGACGGGACCATGTAGCTGAACCGGCTGTCGTCGGTCATGAAGCGGGTGTGGTAGCCGGCGGCGTGCAGGGCGTCGGTGATCAGGGCGATGCCGTTGCGGGGGCGCTCGGAGCCTGGCTTGGGCAGGCTCATGCGCTGGCCGTGGCGGGTGGGGTCGGTGCCCGTGAGGATGCTCGTCCAGGCCGGCCAGGTGCGGGGCAGCGGGGTGACGGCGTTGTCGAAGACGGTGGCCTCGTCGAGGAAGCGGTCGAGGCGCGGCGCGGTGTCGCGGGTGTAGCCGAAGTGCCGCAGGTGGTCGGGGCGCAGGGCGTCCACCCCGACGATGAGCACGTTGGGACCCTTGTTTCGGACGGGCGCGGGCGCCGGCGGCACCGCGTCGGCCAGCGACACCCCGAGCAGCGCCAGGGCGAGGGCGGCGATCCAGCCCGGGCGCGGTTGCCGGGCCGGACGACCGGGCAGGGCGATCCAGGCGGCGAGCAGCGCCAGGTACAGGCCGTCGATCGCCGCCGGGTGGGCGTGGTCGGCCAGCCAGCGCACGCCGAAGCCGCCGATGTAGAGCAGCGGGTAGAGCACGGCCCCCCGCGCCGCCATCCACAGGGTCGTCAGCCCGACGAAGATCGCCCGGTCCCGCCAGGGGTGGCGGCCGTTGCGGGCCCGGCGCAGCAGGTAGAGGACCACCGCCGCCGCCAGGGCCATCACGATGTAGGCGAGCCCCATGCGGGCCAGCTCCTCGAGCACGCTGGCCTTGACCACGGCCACCGCGTCCGGGTCGTGCTTCGCCTTGCGGAGCGCCTTGCCGATCTGGCGGCTGCTCGTGAAGCCGTCGAAGGCGAGCAGGCCGGCGAACCAGGCGAAGGCGGCGAGGAGATCGCCGGGGAAGCCCCGGAGGCGGGAGCGGGAGGTGCGCGGCATGGACGGGTACCCGAGAGGCGGGACCCGTCGTCCTAACGCGCCGGCCGTCCCGGGAGGCGACGATGCGGTGAACGCGCGCCTCGGGGACGCCCGGCGCGCGCGCTCAGGCGCCCTCCCCCCGCCGGTCGCCGTGGCGCACCAGGGCGAGCTGGACCTCGATGTCGTGGGCCTGGAAGGGCTTGCGGAGCTGGGGGTTGGGCACCCGCTCGAGGAAGGCCTGGGCGCGGCGGGTGAAGGCGCCGCCGGTCATGAACACGAAGCGGCGCTCGAGGCCGGGGTGGCTGGTCGCGATGGACTCGTAGACCTGCTCGCCGGGCATGTCCGGCATCATCACGTCGCAGAGGATGAGGTCGTACCAGGGGTTGCGGTGGATGCGCTCGATGGCCTCGAGGGCGTTGTGGACCCCCTCGACCTGGTGCTGGGGCACCATGCGCTGCACGGTGGTGTGCATGGCGGGCTCGTCGTCGATGACGAGGATGCGCGCCCGGGGCAGCAGCGCCGGCGCCGGCCGCTCCGCCTCCTCGACGGGGGTGGCCCGGTAGGGCGGCAGCTCCACGGTGACGGTGGTGCCCCGGCCGACCTCGCTGTCGATGCGGAGCGAGCCCCCGGCGCCCTCGATGGCCCGCCGGGCGATGGACAGGCCGAGGCCGGCGCCGGTGCCCACCGGCCGGGTGGTGAAGAAGGGCTCGAGGATGCGCGAGCGGATCGCCTCGTGGATGCCCTCGCCGGTGTCGCGCACCACCACCCGGATCCGGCCCCCGACCTCGTCCGTGATCACGGTGATCTCGTTGTCCTCGGGCTGGCCCTCGGTGATCGCCTCGCCGGCGTTGGCCAGCAGGGCGGCGAAGGCCTGGATGAGCTGGCTCTCGTGGCCGAGGACCGGCGGGATGTCGCCGTAGCGGGTCACGAGGCGGGCGCGGTGGCGGATCTGGCTGAGGTTGAGGCGCAGCGCCCGGTCCAGCGCCCGGTTGATGTCGACGGGGTGGGGCTGGCGGCCCGGCGGCTCGGTGGCGGCGCGGAGGTTGTCGACCTCGGTGATCACGCGGCGAACCCCCTCCAGGGCGTCGGTGAGGGCATCGCGCAGGTCCGGCTCGCCCTCGGGCGCCAGCTCGGCGAGGACCTCGAGGTTGCCCTGGAGGATGGCGAGGGGGTTGTTGACGTCGTGGATGAAGGCCCGGACGAAGGAGCCGGCGGTGCTCGCCCGGTCCATGGCCCGGAGCTGGCTTTCCGAGGAGCGGGCCGCCGAGGCGTCGCGGGCGAGGACGGCCACGGCGAGGATGGGGGCGGTCTCGTCGGGGGAGCCGTCCTCGGGCGCGGCGCGCACCGGCAGGGCGCGCACGCGGTAGGGGCGCGTCACGGCGCCGAGGCGGATTTCGACCTCCTCGTCGACGGGGGAGCCGGCCAGGGCGCGGTCGTACAGCTCCCGCCAGCGCCCGCGCTCCTCGGGGGGGAGCAGGTCGACGCTGACGACGCCGGGCGCCCACGCGCCGCCGTGCAGGGGCAGCAGCTCGCGCTGGAAGGCCTCGTTGGCGAGGATGAAGCGGTAGCGACGATCGACGGCCCAGGCGGCGTCGCCGGCGGTGCGGGCGATGGTCTCGGCGATGGCGGCCCGGCGGCTGAACTCCCGCGCCTCGGCCCGGTCCCGCTCGTGCTGCTCCCGGATGCGCCCGACGACGTGCCCGACGAAGACGAGGGCCAGGGTCGAGGGGAGGAAGTCGAGGAGGAGGCCGCCCGGCCCGGGGGGATCGCCAAGGACGGCCACCAGCAGCGCGCCGAGGGGCCAGGTGGCCAGGGCGCCGAACATGCCGGCCGCGGAGCCGTACCACCAGGCCGTCGCGAGCACCGGGACGACGGCGAGGGGCAGCAGGTCGGGGCCGAGGCGGGCGTGGCCGAGCAGGTACAGCCCGATGAAGGCGAGCCAGGCGGCGACGACGAGGAGCAGCGCCTCCCGCGAGGTGGCGTGCGCCGGTTCGTCTTCGAGGTGCCAGGCCGTTCCGGGTTGGACGTGGGTGTGCACCGACCCTCCCGCGGCGCATCATCGCACACCGGCTCCCCCGGCGCGCGTGTGCGATGATGCGGCTGCCGCGGGCCCAGGTCCCCGCGGGCCCGCGAGGAGGAGCAGGCGATGGCGCGCAAGGCGAGGGCTGTCGAGCCGGATCCGAGGCCCGAACTGGACGAGCTCGTGGAGGATGTCGCGCCCGCGCGCCTGGCCTCCTCCGAGCCGGCCGGCGGGGCGCCTCGCCCGGGCGCCGGAGCCGGCCCCGAGGGGCTGGATGGGCTCCTCGCCGCGCCGGGCTCGCGCATGCGCGGGTGGCTGGACGGCGAGCCGGGGTTGGAACCCTCGCCGCCGCCGAGCGGCCTCGTCGCCCTCCTCGACGTCCGGGGCGCCGGCGGCGCCGGGATTCGCCGCCGCCTCCGGCCCGCCCCGCGCGAGCCCTCCGGTCCCGCCGGCGCGACCGGCCCCCGGTGGGGCGCGGAGCTGCGCCTCGTGCGCCGGGGGGCGTCCTCGGCCGACGGCGCCTTCGGGG
>WGAH01000010.1 GCA_015489145.1 Deltaproteobacteria bacterium | reverse complement strand
CCCTGGAGGTGCGGCGTGGAATCGTCGAAAACCGACCGCGTGACCCGGGTGCGGGCCGCCCTGGCCGAGGCGCTCGAGCTGCACGACATCGTCATCGTGGACGAGAGCGACCGGCACGCCGGGCACCCCGGGCAGCGCGCCCCGGCCAGCCACCTGCGGGTGCGCGTCGTGTCCCCGGACTTCGAGGGGCTGTCGCTGGTGGCCCGCCACCGCCTCGTGCAGGGCGCGGTGGCCGCCGAGTTCGAGCGCGGCCTGCACGCCCTCGCCATCGAGGCCCGCACCCCGGCCGAGGCCGGCGCGGACTGATCAGGGGTCGACGACCAGCGGCGGCAGGGGAGGCGACCAGCCGTCTCCGTCGGCATCGACGAGGATCGCGGCGGACAGGGCCCACGGGCGCAGGCCGTTGACCGGGCTCATCGGCGCGTCGCCTTCCGCGACGACGACGTAGAGCGCGTCCTCGTCGGGGTCGAGGGTGAAGGTCGCGGAGTCCCCTTCGACCGTCTCGACCGCCTCGTTGTTCTGCACGAGGGTGAGGCGGTCCACGGAGAACCAGGACGGCGTCAGCGCCCGGACGTCGAGGGTCTGGGGGCCGACGACGGTGGAGCCGGGCTCGATGGACAGGTCGAGGAAGGGCCCGGTGGAGGCGACGGTGGCGTGGGCGGTGAGCGCCTCGACGATGGCGTCGTCGGTGACGGCGGCCGGGTCGTCCTCGCCGACGTGGATCCAGGTGATGTTGAAGCCCGGGCTGCTCGACAGGTGCTTGTGGCTGTCCGAGACGCTGACCGGGGCCACGACGATGCCGCGGGAGACGAGGTCGAGGTAGAGCTCGGTCTCCTCGGCGTGGCCGCCGCCGTTGTTCACCTCGATGACGTCGAAGTCCTCCGTCCAGTAGTCGCCGTGGGCGATCTCGCCCGGCGACCACCCGGCGAGGCTGGCGAGTCCGCTCAGCGGGTGGTTGACCTGGAACAGGGCATCGGGCATGACCTCGGCCATGCGGTCGAACTCCTCCTGGGTGGTCTGGACGCGCTCCTCGGGGAGCCACCACCGCAGGGCGCCGCCGTTGGGCTTCGTCGGGTCGGCGTGCAGGGGGTAGCAGTTGACGTGGCCGCGCTTGACCGGGCTGAACTCGGTGGCGGTGATCGTGTGCATCACGCCGTCGAGGCCCAGGGGAGCGAGGAGGGGCGAGTAGTCGACGATGTGGTCGTGGTCGGTGCCGAACTGGAGCTGCACCCCGGTGCCGGCGGCGACGACCAGGCGCTCCTCCATCGTGATGCTGCTGTCCGGCGAGGGCGCCGCGTGGACGTGGGGGTCGGCGGTGAGCCAGCCCTCCGGCGCCACGCTCCGGCTGAGATCCACCTCGACGGTGAGTTCCTCACCGGCGGCGACCTCGAGGTCCTGCTGCTGGATCTCCCAGGTGGGGCCCCGGTGGACGAGGAGGCTGTAGCTGCCCGGCTCCAGCGGCAGCTCGACCGCGCCGTCGCGGGCCCAGGCCAGGGCCGCGTAGCCCTGGGGGTGGTCCTGGGCGAGGCCCTCCTCGGCCTCGCTCAGCCCGCTGGCCGACAGGCGCGCCTCGAAGGGCAGGCCGTCGGCGGCGTGGAGCACGAGGGTGCCGGGCTCGGCGAGGGTGAGGGGATCGTCGGCGGCGCTCACGCCGCGACCGGCCGCCTGCACCGGCAGGTCGCCGTCGCCGGCGTAGGAGGCGAGGGCCGCCTGCTGCGCCGCCTCGGTGGTGTAGGGCGAGTACGCCCCGTAGCCCGAGGGGAGGTCCGGGAAGATGCCGCGCCCGCGGCCGTCGGCGACGTAGCCCACCTCGGCGCCGGCCGGCACGAGGGCCGAGAAGCTGCCGTCCTCCCGGGTGAAGGCCAGGGTGAAGGGGGCGCCGTCGACGAGGACCGTCACCCGGGCGCCGGCGACGGGGCCGTCGGGGGCCTCGACGGTGCCGGACACCTCCTCGGTGTCGGCCCCCAGGGCGGTGAGCCAGGCGTCGGTGAGCTCGGCGAGGTCGCGCCCGACCCCGTAGTAGCGCTCGACGGTGTGGCTCTCGCCGCGGAGCAGCTCCACGCGCTCGCCGTAGGCGGGGCTGATCGCGAGCAGGCCGGCGAGGGCGGCGACGCTGGCGTCCTCGCCGTAGCCGGAGTCGTCCGTGCCGAAGACGCCGACGACGCCCTCGTTGCGACGGCCGACGAAGGCGACGAAGGGGTAGGTGTCGGGCACCTCCTCGGACAGTCCCAGCCCCGGGGTCCAGGTCTGGCCGAGCTCCTTGGAGCCGAAGATGATGTCGCCGGGCTGGAGGCTGACGTCCTGCTCGGTGGCGGTGTAGGTGGTGGTGACCCGCATGAGCGGCGTGCCGGGCTCCAGCGTGAAGTCGGTGCTGAACCACACGCCGGTGTCGGGGATGAGGTCGTCGCTCTCGAAGGCGCCGGTGAGGTAGTCGATCGGCGACTCCGGGCCCTCGACGTGGACGGTGGCCGGGCCGCCGCCGGAGCCGTCGTCGACCACGGCGACGGTCTCCGGGTCCATGATCCGCATGGGGCCGGTGGCGACGACCCACTCGTCGACGAAGTCGTAGCCCGGGGCCGCCGCGTCGCGGACCCGGTCGGCGTCGATCACCCCGCCGCCCTGCCGGAACAGGAAGGAGCCGTCGCGCACGCCCTGGATGATGAAGGCGGCGCGGTCGTTGTAGATCTTGACGTCGCCGGCGCGGCCCTCGGCGTCGATGCCGCCGAACAGGGCGGTGTCGTCCTCGACGACGCCGGCGCGGGCCTCGTCGGCGCCGAGGACCTCGGAGAGGTCCGGGCCCGTCGGGGCGGCGGAGTCGTCGGCGGGCTCGTCGGGCCGGCAGGCGGTCGCGAGGATCAGGAGGGCGAGGCGGGACATGGGGCCTCCGTCGTCAGGGCTCGTCCGCCGGTACGGTAGCCGGCCCGCGCGCCCTTCGCTCCTCGAGCTGCCGGCGCATGACGTAGTCGGTGATGGCGCGTCGCGCCGCGTGGTCGAGCCGTTCCACCGCCAGCTCGCAGCCGATCCGGGCGCGGGTGCGACCGAGGGGAAGCAGGTTGGCGACGCGCACCCGGGCGGTGATCAGCGTGGGCGCTCCCGGCAGGGCCAGGCCGACGCGGGCGCGGTCGCCGGGGGAGACCCTCTCGGCGGCCTCGGCGGGCAGGGTGATGGCGATGCCGAGAACCGAGATGTCGACCAGCTCGCCGCGCACCCACCCGCCCCCGCCGGGGGGGCGGAAGTGCACCGGCACGCGCTCGCCGGAGGGCGGGCGCACCCGGTAGGCCCGCCGCTGGTTGAACAGGGACTGGAGCTTGCGGAGGAATCGCCCCTCGGCGTTGATCCCCTCGCGGTAGGCGACGCGCAGGCGCGGCTCCTCGGCGCTGCCGAGGTGGCGGGCCACCACCGCCGGGGCGTCGAAGGTGCCGCCGATGCGCTCGCTCTCGAAGCGCACCACCACGGCGGCGCCCCGGGGGAGATCCGGATCGGCGCCCCGGGGCAGGACCAGCTCGGCGGTGCGCACCCCCGTCCAGGCCACCCCGACCCGCGCGGGCTCGGCGCCCTCGGCGAGGAGGAGCACCCGCACCTCGTGCTCGAAGGCGCCTCGGGGGGTGAAGCGGACGACATCCTGGCCGGTGCTGGACGGAGACACGCGCGACCCTCGCTGCCCGCGGCCCGCAGGCCCCGCCTGCCGGGACGCGGCAGGGCAGGCTAACACTGGAAGGGGAGCCGCCGCGCCGCTCCCACCCGGAGGAGGAGCCATGACGAAGGCCGGCGCCGCCCGGCGCTCCGAGCAGAAAGGGGACGATCGCGGCCTGTTCATCCACCGGGAGCTGAGCTGGCTGGCGTTCAACGACCGGGTGCTGGCCATGGCCAGCGACCCGTCGGTGCCCCTGCTCGAGCGGCTGCGCTTCCTCACGATCAGCAGCACCAACCTCGACGAGTTCGTCGAGATCCGCGTCGCCGGCCTCCACGAGCAGCGGGCCTGGGGCGTGGGACGCAGCGGTCCCGACGGCTTGAGCCCCGCCGAGTCCCTCGCCCGCATCGGCGCGCACATGCGCCGGCAGGTCGAGGAGCAGTACCGCGTGCTCAACGAGGAGCTCCTGCCCGCGCTGGAGGCCGAGGGCATCCGCCTGCTGCGCCGCAGCGCCTGGACGGGGCGCCAGCGGCGCTGGGTGCTCCGCTTCTTCGAGGAGCAGGTGCTGCCGGTGCTCACGCCGCTGGGCCTCGACCCGGCCCACCCCTTCCCCATGGTGCTCAACAAGGGGCTCAACTTCATCGTCACCCTCGAGGGCGAGGACGCCTTCGGCCGCAACGGCGAGGTGGCGGTGCTCCAGGTGCCGCGCTGCCTGCCGCGCATCATCCCGGTTCCCGACGAGGTCGCCGGCGCCCCCTACGACTTCGTCCTCCTGAGCAGCGTGGTGCACGCCCACGTCGACCGCATCTTCCCGGGCATGACCGTCCAGGGCTGCCACCAGTTCCGCGTGACCCGCAACAGCGACCTGTGGGTGGACGAGGAGGAGGTCGGCGACCTGCTCACCGCGCTCAAGGGCGAGCTGCCGGGGCGCCGCTACGGCCAGGCGGTGCGCCTGGAGGTGGCGGCGAACTGCCCCGAGAGCGAGGCGCGCTTCCTGCTGCGTCGCTTCGGCCTCGCGGAGGGCGACCTGGTGCGGGTGGACGGTCCCGTCAACCTCCACCGCCTCGCCGCCCTCTACGACCTGGTGGATCGCCCGGATCTCAAGTACCCGCCCTTCCTGCCGCGGGTGCCGCGGAGGCTTCGGAACGCCGCCGACCCCTTCGCCGTGATCCGCCGGGGCGACGTGGTGCTGCACCACCCCTACGAGTCCTTCACCCCCGTCGTCGACCTCGTGCGCCGGGCCGCCGCCGATCCCAGCGTGCTGGCGATCAAGCAGACGCTGTACCGCACGGGCAGCGACTCGCCCATCGCCGACGCCCTGGTCGAGGCGGCGCAGGTGGGCAAGGAGGTCACCGTCGTCGTCGAGCTGCGCGCCCGCTTCGACGAGGCGGCGAACATCGAGCTCGCCACGCGCCTGCAGGAAGTCGGCGCCAACGTGGTCTACGGCGTCGTGGGCTTCAAGACCCACTGCAAGATGCTGCTCATCGTCCGCCGCGAGGGCGAGGGCCTGCGCCGCTACGTCCACCTCGGCACCGGCAACTACCACCCGGGCACGGCCCGGATCTACACCGACATCGGCCTGCTGACGGCCTCCAAGCGGGTGGGCGAGGACGTGCACCGCATCTTCCAGCAGCTCACGGGCTTCGGCCGTCGCGCCCGGTTGTCGCGCCTGCGCCAGGCCCCCTTCGAGCTCAAGAAGCTGGTCCTCGACCGGCTTCGCAAGGCGGCGAAGGCCGCCCGCAAGGGGCGCCCGGCGCGGGTGGTGGCGCGCATGAACGCGCTGAGCGAGCCGGAGGTGATCCGCGCGATCTACGACGCCTCCCGGGCCGGGGTCGAGATCGACCTCATCGTGCGCGGCATCTGCCGCCTGCGCCCCGGGGTGCCCGGCGTGAGCGAGACGGTGCGGGTGCGCTCCATCGTCGGGCGCTTCCTCGAGCACAGCCGGGTCTACTGGTTCGACATCGACGGAGAGCGGGAGCTGTGGTGCTCCAGCGCCGACTGGATGACCCGCAACCTCGAGCGTCGGGTGGAGGTCGCCTGGCCCGTCGAGGACCGCCGCCTGCGCGAGCGCATCTACGAGGAGGCCCTCGGCGTCTGCCTGCGCGACGACATCCAGGCCTGGGAGCTCGGGCCGGACGGCGAGTGGCGACGCCTGCGCCCGCCGGAGGGCGCCGCGCCATTCAGCGCCCAGGAGGCCCTCATGGCGCGGGTCGGGGGCGCCGGCGCCTGACCGCTTCCCGCTCCCGGCGGCTGACGCGCAAGTGCGCGTGAGCAGGGGTGTTTCGGTTGTCGCAAGCCGTGAGTGCGCGTGAGCAGGGGTGTTTCGCGTGCCGCAAGCCGTGAGTGCGCGTGAGCAGGGGTGTTTCGGTTGTCGCAAGCCGTGAGTGCGCGTGAGCAGGGGTGTTTCGCGTGTCGCAAGCCGTGAGCGCGCGTGAGCAGGGATGTTTCGCTTGTCGCACGCCGCGAGCGCGCGGGAACACGGGACCGGCGCCCGGACCGCCGGCGGTCGGGCGTGGAGATGCCCCGGGCGGTGGGGCGGTCAGCCCGACAGGGAGCGGGACAGGGAGCCCCGGGTGCGGTAGCGCGGTCCCGCCGAGTGGTTGGAGTGGCGGTGCTGGTCGCCCACGCGGATCCGCCCCTCGAATTCCCGGAGGATCGGCCCCGTGACCGGATCCTTGGCGAGCAGCTCCGCCACGTCGTAGGCGAGCTCGATCGGCCCCTCGGCGGGGACGTGGGTGCCCTTGGGCAGCACGACCAGGCCGCTCGGGGTGCGGAAGGGGAAGCGCTCGGCGTCGGCCTCCGCGTCGAAGCCGATCATCGTGTGGGGGTCGATGGTGCAGTTCTTGTCGAGGACCACCGACCGGAGGCGGGCGCCGGCCCCGACGCTGCACCCGCTGAGCAGCACCGACCACTGCACCTTGGCGCCGGCGCGGATGAAGCAGTCGTAGCCGACGAGGACCTCGCGAAGCTCGGCGCTCTGGACGATGGACCCCTCGCAGACCAGGCTGTCGACGCTGTCGGCGGGGGGGTAGCCCTCGTGGCGGACGAAGCGGGCCGGCGGGTAGTCGCGCATGGCCGACCGGATGCGCCACTTGCGGTTGTAGAGGTTCAGGGTGGGCAGCGGGCTGCGAAGCTCCATGTTGGCGAGGAAGTAGGAGTCGATGGTGCCCACGTCCCGCCAGTAGGGCCGCGCCTCCTCGGGCTCGCCGGGGATGCGGTTGGTCGCGAAGTCGTAGATGTAGACCTTCCGGCCCGCCTCGACCATGCGGGGGATGATGTCCCGCCCGAAGTCGTGGTGGGAATCCGGGATGGCCGCGTCCTCGACGAGGGCGTCGACGAGGGCGTCGGTGCGGAAGAAGTAGTTGCCCATGCTGACGAGGGCGTGGCCGGGGCGGCCGGGCATGGGGG
>WGAH01000009.1 GCA_015489145.1 Deltaproteobacteria bacterium | reverse complement strand
CTGAGCAGGTCGGTGGCGGGCAGGGCGCGCGGGTTCCACCCCGGGGCGTTGGCCGGGGTGACGGCGGCGTCGGGCGCGTGGAGCACGGCGTTCAGCCAGGCGCCGTAGGGCAGGCCGAGGGCGGCGGCCACCAGGGCGGCCCGGGCGAGGGGAGCGGCCCGCTCGCGCCAGCCGCGCCCGGGCAGGGTGGCGCCGACGGCGACGGCGGCGGCGAGGCCCAGGTAGGGCGAGGACAGCGTGGCGAGGCCCGTCCCGAGGCCGGCGAGCCAGCCGAGGCGGGGCGCGGCGGGTCGCCCGCGGGGGTCGCGCCCGGTGGCCCGGAGCGCCGCCCAGGTCGCCAGCACCACCGGCGCGAGGCCGAGCAGCTCGCTGAGCCCCGAGTGGACGAAGCCCAGGGTCGTGGCTCCGAGGCCCGTGACCGCGCCGGCGACGACCCCGGCGTGGCGCGAGCCGGTGAGGTCGGCGGCGGCGGCCATCGCCGCCAGCGCCCCGAGCAGCACCCGCGCGGCGACCATGAGGTTCCAGGCCGCGGGAAAGCCGAGCGGGCGGAAGGGCAGGGTCGCGAGGGCGCCGACGGGATCGATGTGCCAGAAGGCGTGCGTCCCCGGGATGTGGGTGATCGTGGTGCGGACGGGCAGCCGCCCCGCCAGCACCTCGCCGCCGAACCACCACGCCCCCTGGTAGTGGTCGGCCAGGTCGCCGGTGGGGTGGCCCAGCGCGAGGCCGCGGAGCAGCGCCCCGGGCAGGGGCCACAGGGCGACCACCGCCAGGGCCGCCAGCACCAGCGCCGGCAGGGCGCGCCTCATCGGCGCTCCGGGGCGTCGCGGCCGGGCGCGCCGGCCGGCCGGGTCGCGCCGCCGGGCTGGCGAAGCGTGGCGTCGGCGCCGGGCTGCGGCGGCGCCACCCCCGGGGCCGGGGCGTAGCCCTCGGGAGAGGGACCCGTGCCGGGGGACGGTCCCGCCGGCGCGTCGGGAGCCCGCGCCGGGGGCGGGGCCGGCGCCTCGGGAACCGGGGCCTCGGCGGCGGGCAGGTCCTCGCCGCGCGGCGGGATCACCGGCGGGAAGAGCCGCGCCACCGTGCGCCAGCCCAGCGGCCGGTTGTAGCCGAGGTCGAGCATCCGGCTGCCGTCGGCCTCGGCGAGGTAGCCCTCGGGCAGCCGGAACTCCGGCGCCTCCAGGGCGCCCTTCCAGCCGTAGCGGTCCACGTCCCAGGCGAACAGGTGGTCGCGGAAGCTCAGCACCGGCGGCCCGAAGGCCTCGGTGAGCAGCACCCGGTAGTTCGGCACCAGCCCGTAGAGGGCCTTGGGGAAGTACTCGGCGTTGACCACGAGGTAGCGGATGCCCAGCTCGTGCAGCGCGGCGACGTCCTCGGGGCGGAAGGCGAAGGGCCCGAACAGCCGCCCGCGCTCGTACTCCTGCAGGCGCGACAGGAAGGTGTTGCCGGCCACCCAGGCGTCCCAGGCGTCCGGCCGCACCCGGTCCACCCACATCGCGTGGCCGTTGACCAGCTTCTTGCGGTGGACCCACTGGTAGGAGAGGGTCTGCTGGCTGGTCGCCAGCTCCGGGGCGATGGGCAGCTCGAGGATGGCCTCGCCGGGCAGGTCGCGCAGGCGCTCGTAGGCGGCCGGGGCCTCCCACCAGGACACGGGCACGTCGAGGCGCCCGCCGCGAAGCGCCAGGTCGAGGGGGAGCACCGCCAGGACGGCGAGGAGCGCGGCCGGGGCCCGGCGGCCGGCGCGGTCGAGGAGGTCGTCGAGGCCCCGGGCCGCCAGCGGCAGCAGCGCCACCAGCATCACCGCCGCGTGGCGGTAGGGCCACCAGAAGCGGCGAAGCGGGGGCAGGGCGCCGTAGACCAGGCGGAAGGGCCCGGGAATGCCCGTGTCGGCCCCCGAGGGCAGCAGGATGTCCGGGCCGAGGGCGAGGGCGTAGAAGACGACGGCGACGGCGGCGAAGCCCCCGGCCCACCAGCGGCGCGGGCGGCGCAGGCCCCAGCCGGCGAGCAGCAGGACCACCAGCGAGGTCGCGACCTCGTGGCGCTCCACCGCGCCGGTCCAGACGGGAAAGGTGGGCGGCAGGCTCGAGGCCAGGGCGAGCGGGTGGGGGAAGACGTCCTCGGAGGTGCCGGGAATGTCGGACCAGTGGCGGAGGAACAGCGCGAGAACCGGGGCGACGGGCAGCACCGCGGCGGGGAGGAATCCCGCGAGGGCGCGAAGCCGCGGCCGGAAGGCGAACAGGACCGCGCCGGCCATCGCCGCCCAGAGCCCCTGGTACCAGTAGGTCAGCGCCGTGGCGGCGTAGAGCAGGCCGGCGAGGAGGCCGCGCCCGGCGGTGGGACGGTCGAGCAGGCGCAGCCAGGCCGCCAGGAAGAAGGCGGTCCAGTAGAGGGGCGCCTGGCTCAGCCGCATGCCCATCGCCTCGTGGGCGACGTAGGGGCAGAGCGCCAGGGCCAGGGCGGCGAGCAGGGCCCCCGAGCGCGCCCCGGCGGCCCGGGCCAGCGCCCAGCCGGCCACCCCGTTCAGCGCGATCGTGAGCAGCACCCACAGGGTCACCGAGCCCGGCCAGGGCAGCCAGGCCGCCACCAGGGTGTAGGGCACCGCGTCGCTGCCGTTGCCGGCGAGCCAGGGCGCGTCGCCCACCGGGTAGTAGTAGCGGTCGTTGTGCAGCAGCGACTCGCCGGCCAGCAGGCGCTCGGCCACCCAGCGGTAGAGCCAGTGGTTCGAGATCATGTCCGGGTGGCGCCAGTCGCCCACCACCGCGTGCGCCCCGTCGAGCCAGGCCGGGTAGAGCATCCACAGCGCCGCCCCGACGCCGAGGAGGGCGGCGAGGATCACCGGCGGGAGGCGGAGGGCGGGGCGCACCGCCGCAGTCTATCCAGCGGCGCCGGTCGAGCGGGGCCGCCGCGGAAGGCGCGCCGGAG
>WGAH01000008.1 GCA_015489145.1 Deltaproteobacteria bacterium | reverse complement strand
ATCAGGCCCTGGAGGATGGCCTCGTAGCAGATCGGGGCGGTGAAGGTGTAGGTGTCGCCCCGCGAGTCGGAGGTGGTGAACACCGTGGTGCGCGTGCCGGCTCGAAAGTCGCCGGGCCCCTGGATCAGCTCCTTGAGCCAGGGAAAGGTGTCGGCGAAGGGGATGTACTCGCCGAAGGGCAGCGGCACGATCTTGTCGTAGCGGTCCCACAGGCGCCCGTCGCGGCGGAACTCGTAGGCGCTGTTGTAGGCGGTGTAGCTGTCGCCGGGGCCCTCCTCGATGGTGCCGCCGCCGATGAGGAGGTCGAAGTTCCCCTCGCGGGCGAGGTCCTCGAAGAAGGTGCGCGGCGAGCGGTTCCCGAGCACCCGCGCCACCGTCTCGTCGTGGGGGTTGAAGGAAATCGCGCCCTCGGGCCAGACCACCAGGTCCGGGTGCTCCGGGGCGGCCTTCCGGGTGAGGCGCATCCACGAGCGCAGCGACTCCAGGGGGGTCTGCGCCAGGCGCACCTGCATCGTGGTGTCCTGCTGCATGAGGGCGACGCGCAGGGTCGGGGCCTCGGCCAGGGCCGCGTCGACCCGCGCCGTCCGCCAGGCGCCCCAGGCGAGGTTGGCCAGGAACACGGCCGCCACCGCCGCGAGCGCCTTCCAGGGCACCGGCCGCCCCTCGCGCCGCCGGTAGATCACCTCGGCCAGGGCGGCGTTGACGAGGATGACCAGGTAGCTCACCGCCATGACCCCGCCGGCGCTGGCGAGCTGCCAGACCCAGGTGGCCCGGTACTGGGCCGCCCCCTGGTAGTAGGGAAAGAGCTGGGGAAAGAGCTGCTCCACCGCCACCAGCCAGGCCGGCAGCAGCGCGATCCAGGCGAGGCCGAAGCGCGCGCGGAACCAGTGGGTCGCGCCGAAGGCCAGGGCGTAGGGCAGGGCGAAGGCGGTGGCGAAGACCAGGTGCAGCAGCAGGGCGAGCACCCAGGGGATGTTGCTGAACAGCACGATGGTGCCGATCAGCCACCAGAAGATGAGGAACTGGGCGATCCAGCCCGCGGCGTAGGCGAGCTTGAGGTTGCGCCGCCCCTCGCCGGCGCGCAGGGCCCAGAACAGCGGCAGGAAGCTGAACCAGTGGACGAAGTGCAGGTTCGCGGGCGGCGCCACCCACAGCAGCACCGCACCCGAGACGAGGGCCGCCAGCCAGCGAAGCGCCATGCCTCCTCCCGGCCGCCCCCTATCCGCCCGGCGGCGGTCCGCCCCGCTCACAGGCCGAAGACCCGCGTCGACACGTTGAAGTAGATGAGCACCGTCGCCAGGTCGATGAAGGTGGACACCAGCGGGCCGGTGGCGATGGCCGGGTCGGTGCCCAGGCGGGACAGGGCGATGGGCACCACGCTGCCGAGGATGGAGGCGTTGAGCTGGGCCAGGAAGATGCTCAGGCCGATGGCGGCGGCGACGGCGGGCGGCTCGTGGCGGATCATCGTCCAGCTCAGCAGCACGAGACCGAAGAAGGAGCCGAGGATCAGCCCGACCTGCGCCTCCTTCAGCAGCCTTCGGAGCACCCCCTCCCCCAGGCGCACGCGGCCCAGCGCGATGTTGCGGACCATGATCGTGGCCGCCTGGGAGCCGACGTTGCCCCCCATGCCCATCACGACGGGCATGAAGCCGGCGAGCACGAGGTTGCGGGACAGCGGCCCCTGGAAGCGGCCGATGACCTCGGCGATGACCATGCCGGTCATCATCGTGAAGATCAGCCAGCGAATCCGCCCCTTCGCCCGCCGGAACGGGCTCACCTGGTCCGGGTCGTCGTCGACGCCGGCCATGAGCATCATGTCCTCCATGGCCTCGTCGCGGACGACGTCCATGAGGTCGTCCATCGTGACGATGCCGAGGAGCACCTGGTCGGAATCGACGACCGGCACGGCGAGCAGGCCGTAGCGGGCGGCGATCTCGGCGACCTCCTCCTGGTCGGTCTCCGGTTCCACCGTGATGAGGTCGGTGGTCATGATCTCGTCGAGGCGCGTCGACGGCGGGTGGCGGAGCAGCTCGCGCAGGGAGACGACGCCGACGAGCTTGCCGCCGTGGGTGACCACGTAGAGGTAGAAGACCACCTCGAGGTTCTCGCCCTGCTGCAGCGCCTCGATGGCCTCCCGGCAGGTCGCCTCCGGCGGCATGCAGAAGGGGAGGGGCTGGAGGATGCGCCCCGCCGTCTCCTCGGGCCAGGTGAGCATGTCCTCGAGCAGGGCGCGCTCGCGGGCCTCCACCTTGTCGAGCAGGGCGGCGCGGGCCTCCTCGTCGAGCAGCTCCATGATTCGCGCGGCGTCGTCGGGCTCCAGCGCGTCGAGGAGCGCGGCGAGGCGGTCGAGGGAGACCGCCTTGAGGGCCGGCTCGAGGGTGGCCGGGTCGAGGCGCACGAGCACCTCGGCGAGCACCTCGTCCGACTCGATGGCGTCGAGGACCAGGCGGCGCTCGTGGGGGGCGAGGCGTTCGAGGGCCTCGGCGATGGCCGGCGGGCGGCTCGCCCGAAGGGTGCGCGCCAGCGGCCCCGTCGCCTCGCGGCGGGCCAGGCGGCGGATCACCTCCACGCGGGGGTCGGGCATCGGCGCTCCCTACCGCGACCAGCGCGGGGCGCGGCGTTCGAGGAAGGCGGTGAGGCCCTCGACCGGCTCGCCGGAGGTCAGCGCCCGGGCACCGGCCTCGACCTCGGCCTCGAAGCCCCGCCGCACCGCCTCGCGGGAGAGGCGCCGCACCACGCCGAGGGCCTGGGCGACCGCCTCGGGCCCGCCGGCGGCGATGGCCGCGGCCAGGCGCCGGGCGGCGGCGAGGGCCTCGCCCTCGGGCACCGCCTCCTCGACGAGCCCCAGCCGGAAGGCCTCGGCGCCGGTCAGCTCGCCGCCGCCGCACACGAGCATCGCCGCCCGGCCGGGGCCCACCAGCCGCGTGAGCAGGGTGGTGCCCCCGAGGTCGGGGATCATGCCGATCCGCACCTCGGGCAGGCCGATGCGGGCCGTCTCGGCGGCGACGCGCACGTCGCAGTGCAGCGCGATCTCGAAGCCCGCGCCGATGGCAGCCCCCTCGATCGCCGCGATGGTGGGCGCGGGAAAGTCGAGGAGGGGCGCGAGGTAGCCCTTCAGCTCGCGCACGAGGGCGGCGGCCTTGTCCTTGTCGCGGGTGTAGACGGCCTCTCCGGCGCGGGCGGCGATGGGGTTGTCGGGCTTGAGGTCCATGCCCGCCGAGAAGTGGCCGCCCCGCCCCCACAGCACCAGGGCCCGCGGCCGGGCCTTCGCCGCCTCCTCGACCTTGTGGCGCAGGCCCTCCCACATGGCGAGGTCCATCGCGTTGCGGCGCCGGGTGCGGCCCAAGGTGACGCGGGCGATGCCGTCTTCGAATTCCAGCGAAACCGGGTCCACGCTCCACCTCGCCCGGGGAGGCTAACGCCCGTTCCGACCCCGAGGCAGGCCCCCCGCGCGAAAGCGCCCGCCCCGGCGGCGCGGAGCGGGCGCTCGGCGACGGGAAGCGGCGGCTCAGAAGCCCATGCCGCCCATGCCGCCCATGCCGCCCATGTCGTCCATGCCGCCGCCGGCCGGGGCGGCCTTCTTCTTCTCGGGCTTGGTCGAGATCACCGCCTCGGTGGTGAGCAGCAGGCTGCTGACGCTGGCGGCGTTCTGCAGGGCGCTGCGGACGACCTTGGCCGGGTCGATCACGCCCATCTCGATCATGTCGCCGTACTCGCCGGTGGCGGCGTTGTAGCCGAAGTTGCCCTCGCCGCGGCGCACCTTGTCGAGCACCAGGCTGCCGTCCACGCCGGCGTTGGCCGCGATGGCCTGGATCGGCGCGGTGACCGCCTTGCGGATGATGTCGACGCCGAAGGCCTGGTCGCCCTCGAGCTTCAGCTCGTCGAGGGCCTTCATCGCGCGCACCAGGGCGACGCCGCCGCCGGGCACGATGCCCTCCTCGACGGCCGCGCGGGTGGCGTTGAGCGCGTCCTCGACGCGGGCCTTCTTCTCCTTCAGCTCGACCTCGGTGGCCGCGCCGACGTGGATGACGGCCACGCCGCCGATGAGCTTGGCGAGGCGCTCCTGGAGCTTCTCGCGGTCCCAGTCGGAGGTCGTCTCCTGGATCTGGGCGCGGATCTGCTTGACGCGCGCCTTGACCGCCTCGCGGCTGCCCTCGCCGTCGACGATGGTGGTGTCGTCCTTGGTGACGACGATGCGGCGGGCCTGGCCGAGGTCGTCGAGGGTGAGGCTCTCGAGCTTGATGCCGAGGTCCTCCATGATCGCCCGGCCGCCGGTGAGGATCGCGATGTCCTCGAGCATGGCCTTGCGGCGGTCGCCGAAGCCCGGGGCCTTGACCGCGCAGACGTTGAGCTGGCCGCGCAGCTTGTTGACGACGAGGGTGGCGAGCGCCTCGCCCTCGATGTCCTCGGCGATGATGAGCAGCGGCTTGCCCGTCTCGTGGACCTTCTCGAGGATCGGGAGGAGGTCCTTCATGCTGGAGAGCTTCTTCTCGTGGACGAGGATGTAGGCGTCCTCGAGCACGGCCTCCATGCGGTCGGCGTCGGTGACGAAGTAGGGGCTGAGGTAGCCGCGGTCGAACTGCATGCCCTCGACGATCTCGAGCTCGGTCTTGAGGCCCTTGGCCTCCTCGACCGTGATGACGCCCTCCTTGCCGATCTTGCCCATGGCCTCGGCGAGGATGCGGCCGATCTCGACGTCGCCGTTGGCGGAGATCGTGCCGACCTTGGCGATCTCGTCCTCGTCGCGGGTCGGGCGGGCGAGGTTCTTCACCTCGTCGAGGAGGGTGTTCACCGCCGCGTCGATGCCGCGCTTCAGCTCCATCGGGTTGGCGCCGGCGGCCACCATCTTGGCGCCCTGCTTGTAGATCGCCTCGGCGAGCACGGTGGCGGTGGTGGTGCCGTCGCCGGCGACGTCGGAGGTCTTGCTGGCGACCTCCTTGACCATCTGGGCGCCGATGTTCTGGAGCTTGTCCTTGAGCTCGATCTCCTTGGCGACGGTGACGCCGTCCTTGGTGACGACGGGCGGGCCGAAGCTCTTGTCGAGCACGACGTTGCGGCCCTTGGGGCCGAGGGTGACCTTCACCGCCGCGGCGAGGGTGGTGACGCCGGCGAGCACCTTGGCCGACGCGGTGTCGCGAAACTGGATGTCCTTGGCAGGCATGGATGGGCCTCCTTCAGTGATGAACCGTGGGGGGTGTGCCGGACCCCGAGGAGCCGGGACCGGCCCGAAGCGTCACGCGCCTCAGCGCTCGATGACCGCCAGCAGGTCGGACTCGCGGAGGATGATGTGATCCTCGCCGTCGATCTTGACCTCCTCGCCGGAGAACTTGCCGAACAGGACCCGGTCGCCGGGCTTGACCTGGAGGGGCTCGGTCTTGCCGTCGTCGGACTGCCGGCCGGGGCCCACCGCGATCACCTCGCCCTCGGAGGGCTTCTCCTTGGCGGTTTCGGGGATGTAGAGGCCGCCGGCGGTCTTCTGCTCGGCGTCGATGCGCTTGACGAGGATGCGGTCGTGAAGCGGACGGAACTTCATGGGTACTCCACTCGGTACGGGGTCTCCACAAGCGGGGCGGGGGTGGCCGGCTCCTGCCGGATCCGGGCGTCCGATCGCCCGGGCCTCGCGGCGGGAAGGCAGGCGGATGCACCCCACCTCCGGGGCCGCGATCCGTAGGCACCCCCCGGGGGGCGTCAACCCCCGCGCGAAAAAAACCGCGCCGGCGCCCCCCGCCGGCCCCGAGATCGGCCCGAGAAGGTAGAAGGCCGGGCCGACGGGATGCCGGCCCGGCCACGAGG
>WGAH01000007.1 GCA_015489145.1 Deltaproteobacteria bacterium | reverse complement strand
CCCCGGGGTCGGCGTCGCCACCGCCCGCGCGCTGCTCGGCGACGCCGACCCCGGGGTGCGCGCCGCCGCCGTCGCCGCGATGGGCCAGCTCGGCGACGCCGCCACGATCAGCACCCTCGAGCGCATGTTCGCCGACCCCGATCCCCGCGTCCGGGCCACCTGCGCCCGGGCCGTGGGCGACCTCGCGCGCTCCCACGGGGTGACGCGCAGCGCCGCCTGGCGCCTCCGGCCGCTCCTCGACGACCCCGACCCGCTGGTGAGCCGAACCGCCCAGGACGTGCTCGTCGACCTCGAGTAGGGCGGCCCGCGCCTCAGCTCCCGACCGGGGGGAGCCCGAGGGCGGCCAGGTCGCCGGCGGCCTCGGCCAGCGCCCGGGCGCAGGTCTCGCGGGTGAGCACCAGGGCCTCGGCGCGGGCGCGCAGGTCCGGGTCGGCGGCCAGGGCGCGCTCCACGGCGCGGGCGGCCGGCGGCGGCAGGTCGCCGCAGGCGTAGCAGGGCAGCAGGCGAAGCAGGGTCGCGCGGTCCAGCTCCATCATTCCGCCCTCGCCACCAGGGCCCAGGCCGCCGCCGCCCGGGCCGCCCGGATGTCGGGCTCGGCCACCCCGGCGAGCTCCGCGAGGGCGGCGGCCGGGCAGTCGAAGAACACGTCGAGGAGGTAGACGAGGCGCAGGTAGGGCTCCAGGGCGGCGATCCGGCCGGCGATCTCGGGGACCGCCGGCGCCGCGAAGCGGGTGGGGACCGCAGCTTCGATGCCGGTGCGCACCCGGAGTTCCAGGCCGTCGACCACCACCCGGTAGACCAGCCCGGCGATCCGGCAGGAGAGCGGCCGGTCCGGCGTCCAGCCGGCCGCCTCCCGGGGGAGCGCCTCGTAGACGCGCAGCAGGAGCCGCTTCGCCGCCTCGTCCCCGGGCCCGCCGGCCATCGCCGCGCACACCGACCAGGCGGCGGGCCCCCACCGACCCCAGAGCTCCGCGAGGGCGCCGGGCTCTCCGCGGCGCAGGCGCGCGATCAGCCGCCGCTCCGCCAGGTCCACCACGGCTCCGTCGCCCTCGCCCCTCACCGTGCCCGCGCTCCTCGCCGGTTCCTGCGCCAGATCCCTTCCCCGGCAGCCTATCTCGCCCGGCCGCTGCGCGGCGAGGACCGCGTGGGGTACGCTCGCCGCGGAGGTCGAAATGTCGCGCGTGCCCATGCGGATCCTCATCCTCTCGCTCGGCCTGGCCGCCTGCGCCGGGGCCGACGACCCCCTGAGCCGCGTGGACGAGGACTACACGCGCATCATGGTGAACCTCGGCACCGCCGAGCGCGACACCGCCCGCAACGTGCGGAACCGCGAGGCGCGCCGCCGCTTCAGCCAGGCCGAGGAGGCCCGGGTGAGCTTCTTCCAGCGCCCGAAGGTGCGAAAGGCCATCGAGGCGGGCCTCGCCTTCCCCGACGACAGCGTGGTCCGCGCCAAGGCCGAGCGCTACGCCCGGGAGCTGGCGCTGCTGGAGGCCTGGACGAAGCGCGCCAAGGAGGAGGAGACCCGACTCCTGTCCCGGCTGGAACAGGCCCGGGCCGAGGACGCCACCTGGTCGAGCGCCGACGGCAAGGTCACCGTCTCCCTCGCCACGGACTGGTCCGAGGCCAGCAAGCCCGCCGACGCCCTCGACCCCGCCGAGCGGGCCGATCTCGCCCGGGAATACGCCGAGACCCGAATGAGCGTCGTCGGCCCCGACCTGCAGGAGCTCGTCCGCCTCCGCAACAAGGTGGCGCGAGAGGCCGGGCGGACGAACTACTGGGAGCTCGCCCTGGCCTCGCGCGGGCTCACGCAGGCCGAGATCGACGAGGCGGTCGGCAAGCTCACGAAGATCCTCGAACCCCACCTCGCCGCCGAGCGGGCGCTGCTGGAGCGGACCGCCGAGGACGCCGGCGTGCCCCTCGACTTCGCCAACCTCCCCTACCTGCGCCGGCGCGCCGGGCTCGACCGGGGGCGCGAGGAGGCCGACCAGCTCTTCGACGCGGACCTCGCCGAAGAGCGCGTCATGACCGCGTTTCAGGACATGGGCATCCCCACGGACGGCTGGCAGGTCCACTCCGGCCCCCGCCGCTACGTGCGGCCCGGCGTCTACGGATTCCCCATCCGGCCCCCGGACGCCGTCGCCATCGTCATGAGCCAGGACCGCCGCTGGTCGCTGTGGCAGTACGAGGCCCTGGCCCACGAGGGCGGCCACGCCGTGTGGTGGAAGTTCCTCACGCCCGAGCAGGCCGCGAGCCCGGTCCTGTGGAGCCCCGACGACCACTGGTTCGAGGGCTTCGCGCAGTTCTTCGAGCGCCTCGTCTACGATCCGGAGTTCACCGCGCGCTACGTCGGCGAGCTCACCGAGGCCCAGCGCGAGGCCCTGCACACCTGGCGCCGCCACAAGGTGACGGACTGGATCGTCGACGCCATCGTCCAGACCCGCACCGAGCAGCGCCTCTACGAGGACCCGAACAACCTCGAGGCCCTCACCCGCTTCGCCGCCGAGACGCGCAGCAGGCTCACCGGCATGCCGGCCCCCGCCCCCGGCGAGAGCGGCCTCACCTACGACCCGGCGCTGCTGTCCAGCATCGTGTGGGTCTACCCCGGCTACAGCCCGAGCTACCTGTTCGCCTACCCCACCGAGGCGTGGCTCGAGGACGCCATCCGCTCCCAGGTGGGCGCGCCCATCGGCAACCCGCGCGTCGGGCCCCTCATCCGGGACCGCATCGTCCGGCAGCCGGTGCAGGTGCCCTTCCCCGACCGCCTGCGCGCCCTCCTCGACCAGGACGCCTGGGCCTCCCTGTCCGCCTACCTCGACGCGCCCCTCGATCCCCCGGCCGAGGGGGACTCAGCGCGCTGACACCGCCCCGCCGCGCCAGGCCTGGAGGCGCTGCCGGGCGTGGTACAGGCTGCCGGCGCCGGACTGGATGAGCCGCACCGCGTGCCGCAGGGGCCCCGGGTTCCACACGCGACCCTCGATCAGGTCGTCGTCCGGGTCGATCACCCCGGCCTCGCGGGCCAGCTCGGCGAGGCGCGTGTGCGGGTAGATGCGGATCGGCTGCATGAGCAGCAGGGTGAACAGGCGCAACCGCCGGCCGAGGCGCCAGCGGGCCCAGGCCAGGAAGCGCAGGATCGCGAGCAGGCTGCGGAGGTCCTCGCCGGGGCTGTTCAGGAAGAAGCTGTACTCGACGTCGATGTCGTGCCGGCGGGCCAGCTCGACGGTGTAGAGCAGGTCCTCGTGCCGGAAGTTCTTGTCGAGGCGCTTGAGCATGCGGTCGTCGACGTGGTCCGGCGAGAAGCTGAGGAGGTCGCAGCCGGCCCGCTTGAGCCACACGATCAGCTCGTCGGGCAGGGTGCGGCGGTGCTCGTTGAACCAGGCCGACCAGCGCACGTCGAGGTCGCGGGCGACGATTTCCCTGCAGATCCCGATGGCGTGCGACACCGGGATGTTGAAGATCTGGTCGCAGAAGAAGAAGCGACGCACCCCGTGGACCCGCACCAGCTCCTCGATCTCGTCCACCACGTCCTCCGGCGGGCGGGTGCGGACGCGGTGGCCGAGCAGGAAGGTGTCGGAGCAGTGGATGCACTGCAGCGCGCAGCCGCGCTTGGTCTGCACGCCCACGCTCACCGGCGAGCTCTCGAGGTAGGGCGCGTGGGGCACCAGGTCGCGGCGGGGGTGGCGCAGGGCGGCGAAGTCCACCCCCGGCGGCGGACCCGAGTAGCGCACCTTGCCGCCGTCCCGGTAGTAGACGCCGGGCACCGAGGCCGGGTCGTCGAGGGCGGCGAGGAGCTGCGGGAAGCGGTGCTCGGCCTCGCCCCAGACCCCCACGTCGATGGCGGGCACCCGGGCCATCATCGCCTCGGCGTAGAGGCTGAAGGCCGTGCCCCCGGCGACGACCCGCACCCCCGGCCGGCGCTCCTTGATGAACTCGATCGTGCGCTGCTGGGGCTCGAAGTCGTCGGTGTAGAGGTGGGGCATGCCCACCTTCATGTTCCGCAGCGAGATGCCGACCACGTCGGGGCGGAAGGCGTCGAGACGCTCGCCGAGGGCTTCGAGGGGGCGGTCCCGGTGGAGGTTGAGGTCGAAGATGTCGACCTCGTGGCCGTCGAGGTGCGCCGCCAGGTAGGCCAGCCCGATCGGGTAGACCAGCTCCATGTCGAGGGCGGTGAAGGCCTGGACGAGTAGGACGCGCATGGCTCCCCCATACCCCGACGGCGGGGCCGCGCCCGCGAGCGCCGGCCCCGAGGGCCCTCAGCCCTCCAGGGGCGCCAGGAAGGTCTCGTAGATCGGGGCGAGGTCGCGACGGATGCGCTCCTCGGTGAGGCCGAAACGCGCGAGGTCGTAGGCGTGCCGGCTCTTGTAGGCCCGCTGCTTCTCGCCGGTCTCGCGAATCGCCGCCGCAAGGGCCTCGTCGGCCTCGACGCCGAGGAAGGCGAGCACCTCGTCCATCACCCCCTCGAAGTCCCGCATCATGCGGTCGAAGCGGACGATGTGGACCCGCTCCCGATCGACGCGGCCCGCCGTCCAGTCCTCGTGGAAGACGAGGTAGAGGTCGACGAGGGCCTGGTAGAGCCGCTCGAGGTAGCGCGCGCGCACGGGCTCGGGGAGCTTCCAGATGCCGAAGCGCTTGTCGAGGACCCCGGTGACCAGGCTCATGCAGGAGGGGATCACGCTCACCGGGTCCCGCACCATGTAGAGCACCCGGGCGTCGGGGAAGCGCTCGAGGAAGGCCGGGGTGCGGACCGCGACGCTGAACAGCTTGCCGATGGGACGCGCGCCGGTGGCCCAGGCGTGGCGCACCCAGATGCGCTCCAGCCAGTCGAAGTCCCGGGCCGAGGTGTCGCGCACCCGCGGGTCGAACCAGCTCCGGCGCTCGTCCTCGGCCCAGGCCCAGAAGAAGCCGTAGAGGAAGAAGCCGTCGTGGAAGCGGAAGAAGAGCCCCGCGTCGTCGGTCTCGGGCGAGACCAGGCTGGTCTTGTGGGCCGCGGAGGCGTGGTGCCGCGCCGGGCTCACCCGCTCGAGCAGGGGCAGGAAGGGGCGCACGAGCAGCCCCAAGGTGGCGACCGGGAACAGGAGGCGCCACAGGGGCACGCCGGCGCCGACGCCCTGCCTGTCGAGCCAGCGGTGCAGGAAGGTGGTGCCCGACCGGGGGTTGCCCACGATGACGATGGGGCGTTCCACCCGGCCGCGCCGAACCCGGCCGAGGAGCAGGCCGTCGAGGGCCTGGCCGAAGCGCACGGCGATCCCGAGCAGCCGCATGCCCGCCACCAGCGGCCAGGCGCTGCGGCCGAACACCGCCCGGGCGATGCGCCGGGTCTCCCGCGCCCGGGTTCCGAAGCTCTCGAGGAGCGCGAGGTCCGCCCCGGCTCCCGCATCAGCGGATTGCGTCACCTGTCCCTCCGATCACCAGCGCAGCACGGCGGCCCCGACGCTCAGGCCCGCCCCGGTGCCCAACATCAGCACGATGTCGCCCCGCCGAAGCCGACCCTCGGCGTGGGCCCAGGCCAGCGCCATCGGCATGGAGGCGGCGATGCAGTTGCCCCACTCCGCCACCTTGTCGACGACCTGTTCCGGGCGGAACCCGTAGCGCGGAATCGCCTGGAGCGCCGGGCCGGAGGCCTGGTGGGGGACGACGAGGGAGACGTCCTCCTGGCGGAGGCCGGCGTCCTCGAGCACGGCGCGAACGACGCCCGTGACGCGCTTGCGCGCCATCTTGTAGATGCGCGGCCCGTTCATGTGGAAGAGGTTGTCCTCGGGCACGGTGGCCGGGTCGTTGGGGTGCCGGTGGGTGCCGGCGCCCCGGAACTCGGCGAGGTGCGCCCCCTCGGGCCAGGTGGCGTAGCGGAAGGCGAGGAGCGCGCTGCCGGAGCCCTCCGGCGCCCGGCGCACCACCGCCGCCGCCGCCCCGTCGCCGAGGAGGGCCGCGCTCTCGGGCTCCGAGAAGTCCCGCGCCACGCTGCCCTTTTCGGCGGACACGACGAGGATGCGCGAAAAGGCCCCCGACGTGACGAGCGAGGCCGCCGACTGCAGCCCGGCGAGGAAGGAGAGGCAGGTGGCGTGCACCGTCCACCCCGGCACCCCCGACCAGCCGAGCTCGCCGAGGATGAAGGCCGCGGTGTCGGGGATGAGCTGCCTCGGGGTGGTGGAGGCGTTGAGCACCAGGTCCGGCGCCGGCCCGTCGCCGAGGGCGAGGCGGGCCGCCCGGGCCGCCATGCGCTCGACGGGAAGGTCGCTGATGCGCCGCTCCCGCACCCCGGTTCGGCTGAGGATCCACCGCTCGCTGCGCCCGAGCCTCGGGGCGAGCTCGGCGGCGGTCTCCGCGCGTTCGGGAAGGTACAGGCCGGTCCGTTCGATCTCGATGGGAAACACGCATCCTCCTGGCCGGTGCGGCACCGCTCTGGATAACGGCACGCCGGGGCGGTCGCCGACAGCACGCACCGTTTTCACACCACCGATGCACCCCGCCCCCGGGCGGGCCTCAGCGGTTGTGGTGATCGATGCGCCGCGGGGGGCCCTGGGGAAAGGAGAGCAGGTCCACCGCGACGAAGATGCGCGGCGGGCGGTCGAGCACCGGCTCGAGGGCGGCGCCGATGCTGACGTGGGTGCAGTCGGCGCACAGCAGGTTGCGAAGGTGGCCCGGGGAGCCCTCGACCAGCGCGAAGGCGTCCTCGGCGGTGGCCGCGGCCACCACGTCGTCGTGGTGCCGGGCCCGGGGGTGGGCCAGGGCCGCCGCCCGGGCGGCGATGCCCTCGGTGAGGCCGGGGATCGCGTGGGCGACCTCGCCCCGGGCGGCCATCAGCGCCGCGTGCTCCCGGACGACGGAGTCGAAGAGCGGGAAGGGCGCCACCGGGGGCAGGCCGTGCTCCCGCCGCAGCGCGGCGATGCGGCTGGCGAACAGCTCCTCGGCGGCCCGGGGGTCCGCCGGCGCCCAGGGCCCGCTCGGCAGCGGCGGCATCGCCGGCGGGCCGCCGTCGACGAAGACGCTGAACAGGAAGTCCACCCGCGCGGCCCGCTCCCCGCGGGCGACCACCTCGACGCGGTACTCGCCGGGGGCGTGGAAGCGGTCCACCCAGCGCGTCACCCCGGGCTCCAGGTCGAGGTCCTCGACGGGCCCGTCCGGGGTCGCGAGGAGCAGGCGCGTCTCGGTGGGCCGCGGGTAGTCGACCCGGAGGCCGAGGGTGTCGTCCAGGGCGAGATCGCGGGGGAGCGGGTCGATCTCGGCGCGGTGGGCCGCCCAGGCGAGCACCTGGAGGCGACGGCCGTCGGCGAAGCGCCGCTCGGCCAGCCCGAGGTCGACGGCGGCCGCGCCGGCGGTGTCGGCGAGGCACTGGCGCAAGGGCGCCTCGGCGAGGACCTCCCCGCCGTCGTCGCGGGCCAGGGCGAAGCGGGCCTGGGCGGGAAAGCCGGCGCGGGCCAGGGCCGCGCGGGCGGCGCGGACGTCGATCCAGGCCGCCGGGTCCCGGGCGCTGGCGACGATTTCGCCGACGGCGCGCGCCAGGCCGGCGTCCCAGACGCCCCCTGGGACCGCCGCCACC
>WGAH01000006.1 GCA_015489145.1 Deltaproteobacteria bacterium | reverse complement strand
CCCCTCGACCGGGCCCTCGACGCCGCCGCCGAGCTCGCCGCCGCCCTCGACGCCCTGCGCGCCGGGCAGGCCCGCCGAGACGCCGAGCTGCAGGAGCTTCGCGACGAGAACATGCGCCTCGCCGCCGAGCTGCGCGCCAGCCGCCGCGAGGCCCGCCGCGCCGCCTTCGAGGCCCGCAACGCCCGCGAGCGCCTCGACCGCGCCGAAGCCCGGGAGCGCTTCGCCCTCGAGGCCCGCCGCGCCGCCGAGGAGCAGCTCCGCCGGGCCCGCGAGGCCCTCGCCCGCCGCGAGCGCGAGGTGCGCGGCTGGCAGGAACGCCGCCGCCGCGAGCAGGACGACCTCCGCCGCCACGGCCACGCCCCGGTCGTCGCCGAGCTGCTTCCCGTCCTCGACCACCTCGAGATGGCCGTCGCCCACGCCGAGGCCGACCCGGCCCGGGTGCTCGACGGCGTTCGCATGGTCGCCCGGCAGTTCCGCGCCGCCCTGGAGTCCGTGGGCGTCCGCCGGGTCGAGGCCCGGCCCGGCACCCCCTTCCAGCCCGAGGTGCACGAGGCCTTCATGGAGGTCCACACCACCGAGCAGCCGCCGGGCACCATCGTCGCCGAGATCAGCCCCGGCTACCGCCTCGGCGACCGCCTCGTGCGCGCCGCCCGCGTGAGCGTCGCCCGCTGGCCCGAGGACGCCCCGGTGCCCGAGGCGCCCGGCGAAGCCGCCTCCGCTGCCGAGGAATAGCGCGCCCCGGCCGCGCCCCCGCCCGTTCGTGCTACAAACGCCGCGGTATCCTGCGGCGAGGAGCACCCCGCATGAGCGACGAATCCCGCATCATCGGCATCGACCTGGGCACGACGAACTCGTGCGTGGCCATCGTGGACAACGGCGATCCCGTCGTCATCCCCAACGACGAGGGCAGCCGCACCACCCCCTCCGTGGTCGCCTTCACCCCCGACGGCAGCCGCCTCGTCGGCCAGATCGCCCGCCGCCAGGCCGTCACGAACCCCGAGCGCACGATCTACGCCGCCAAGCGCCTCATCGGCCGGCGCTTCGACGACGAGGCCACCCGCCGCACCGCCCGCCTCGTGCCCTACGCCATCGTCGAGGCCGACAACGGCGACGCCTGGGTGCGCGCCGGCGACCGCGCCTACTCGCCGCCGCAGATCAGCGCGATGGTCCTCGAGAAGATGAAGTCCATCGCCGAGGACTACCTCGGCGAGGAGGTCACCCGCGCCGTCATCACCGTGCCCGCCTACTTCGACGACGCCCAGCGCCAGGCCACCAAGGACGCCGGCCGCATCGCGGGCCTCGAGGTGCAGCGCATCATCAACGAGCCCACCGCCGCGGCGCTGGCCTACGGCCTCGGCCACCGGGAGCGCGAGCGCGTCGCCGTCTTCGACCTCGGCGGCGGCACCTTCGACATCTCCATCCTCGAGATGGACCGCGGCGTGTTCCAGGTGCGGGCGACCAACGGCGACACCTTCCTCGGCGGCGAGGACTTCGACAACGCCATCGTCGACTTCCTCCTCGACCGCTTCCGGCAGGAGACCGGCATCGACCTCCGCGGCGAGAAGGTGGCGATGCAGCGCCTCAAGGAGGCCGCCGAGAAGGCCAAGCACGAGCTGAGCCGCGCCGAGGAGACCGACATCAACCTCCCCTTCCTCGCCTCCAACGACGCCGGCCCGGTCCACCTCGTCGAGACGCTCGACCGCGCCACCCTCGAGGAGCTGGTGCAGCCCCTCGTCGACCGGGTGGAGGCCCCCTGCCGCCAGTGCCTCGAGGACGCCGGCCTCTCCCCCCGCGAGCTCGACGCCGTGATCCTGGTGGGCGGCATGACGCGCATGCCCCTGGTCCAGCGCAAGGTCGCCGCCATCTTCGGCCGCGAGCCCGAGCGCGGCGTCAACCCCGACGAGGTGGTCGCCATCGGCGCGGCGCTGCAGGGCTCGGTGCTGTCCGGCGAGGTCAAGGACATCCTCCTCCTCGACGTCACCCCCCTCACCCTCGGCATCCAGATCGCCGGCGGCCTGATGGAGCCGGTGATCCCGCGCAACACCACCATCCCCTGCCGCAAGTCCAAGGTGTTCACCACCGCCGCCGACAACCAGGACATGGTGCGGGTGCACATCCTCCAGGGCGAGCGGCAGATGGCCGCCGACAACAAGTCGCTCGGCAAGCTCGAGCTGCACGGCCTGCCGCCCGCCCCCCGCGGCGTGCCCGAGATCGAGGTCACCTTCGAGATCGACGCCAACGGCATCATGCACGTCCGCGCCAAGGACCTCGGCACCGGCCGGGCCCAGTCGATGCGCATCGTCTCGTCGAGCGGGCTCTCGCAGGAGGACATCGACCGCATGGTCGAGGAGGCCGAGGCCTACCGGGCCGAGGACGAGCACCGCCGCGCGCTGGCCGAGGCCCGCAACAACCTCGACGGCCTGATCTACAACACCTCGCGCAGCTTCGAGGAGTTCGGCGACGCCCTCGACGAGGAGGCCGCCGAGGAGATCCGCTCGGCGCTCGCCGCCGCCGAGGACGCGATGGACGCCGACGACCTCGCCTACATCCAGGCCACCCACGCCCAGCTCTTCGAGGCGGCCCAGCTCCTCGCCGAGGCGATCTACGGCGGCCTGCGCGAGACCATCGACGAGGACGAGATCCTCGGCGAGGACTACGGCGCCGGGCCGGCGCTGGACGACGAGGGCGACAGCGCCACCGAGCAGGGCTGAAGCCCCGGTTCAGCCGCCGAGCAGCCGCGCCAGGGCGGCGCGGGCGGCCTCCTGCACGGCGGCGAGGTGCTCGGGGCCGCGCAGGCTCTCGGCGTAGAGCTTGATCACGTCCTCGGTGCCCGAGGGGCGCAGGGCGAACCAGCCGTGGTCGGCGACGACCTTGAGGCCGCCGATGGGGGCGTCGTTGCCCGGCGCCCGGTCGAGGACGGCGCGCACCGGCTCGCCGGCCAGCTCGCGCAGGGAGAGGTCGGCCGGGGAGGCCGCCTTGAGCGCCGCCTTCGCCTCGGCCTCGGCGGGCAGGTCGACGCGGGCGTAGGCGGGCTCGCCGTGCTCGGCGAGGATCGCCGCGAGGCGCTCGGCCGGGTCGGCGCCGGTGCGCGCGGCGATCTCGGCGGCGAGGAGAGCGCCGGGGCGAGCTTCCTGCGCCGGGACGGCACCGCCTGGACCACCGACAAGGACGGCATCCTCATGGGCCTGCTCGCCGCCGAGATCGCCGCGCGCACCGGCGCCGACCCGGCCGAGCGCCTCGCGGCGATCCTCGCCGAGCACGGCGAGCCCGCCTACGCCCGCGTCGACCTGCCCGCCGAGGCCGAGGCGAAGGCGGCGCTCAAGGCGG
>WGAH01000005.1 GCA_015489145.1 Deltaproteobacteria bacterium | reverse complement strand
GGTCTGGCGGGTGCCGCGCCGCCCCCTGCGGGCGCCCCTGCGGCCGGACTCCCCCGGCGCGCGCTGGCTCGCCCGCCACCAGCGCCCCAAGGACGTGCGCCGCTACGCCTGGCTCGCCCGCCGCCTCGCGGAGGCCGACCGCCGACCCGACGCGGTCCACGCCCACTTCGCCGGCGAGGCGGCCGAGTGGGCCCACGCCCTGCGCCTCGACCTCGGCCTGCCCTACTCGGTGACCGTGCACGCGGTGGACCTGTTCCGCCCGCGCCCCTCCTTCGAGGCGGTGCTCCGGGGCGCGCGACACGTCTTCGCCGTCGCCGAGCACCACCGGGCCCGCCTGGCCGAGCGCGGCCTGTCCGCCCGGCTGCTGCGCTGCGGCCCGCGGCTGGCCGACTGGGCGCTGCCGCCGCCGCCGACGGGTCCCCTCCGCGCCCTGTGCGTCGCCCGGGCGGTCCCCAAGAAGGGGCTGGACACCCTGGTCGCGGCCTGGCGACGCCTCGAAGACCCCGACGCGCGCCTCGTCCTCGTGAGCGACCTTCCCGACCCGGGCGTCCCGGGGCTCGTCGTGCGCGGCCTCCTCCCCCCGGCGGCGGTGCGGGAGGAGATGGCCCGCGCCAACCTCGTGGTCCTCGCGGCGCGCCGGGCGCCGGACGGGGACATGGACGGGGTGCCCCTGGTGCTGATGGAGGCCCTGGCCGCCGGGCGGCCGGTGGTGAGCACGCCGGTCTCGGGAATCCCCGAGCTGGTCGACGAGTCCGTGGGCTGGCTGGTCCCCCCCGACGACCCGGCGGCCCTGGCCGGGGCGCTCCGGCAACCGGCGGAGGCCCGCCTCGCCCGGGGGCGCCGGGGGCCGGGCCGACTCCGGGAGCGGGGGTTCACCCTGCGCGACCAGGTGGACGGCCTCCTCGCCGCCTGGGAAGCGGGCGGAGACGCGCCGGCGGGCGACGGGCCTGTCGCAGAGATGTCACGGATCAGGACTTGAGGGTGTCTTCATTCTGGTCCATAAACCCCACAGCGCGGGGTCGGGCGGGGCACGGCCGGACCCACGCGAGGGAGTGTGCATGTCCAAGAGCGTCCTGATCGTCCTCCTCGCCGCCGCCTGCAGCGACTACGAGATCAACCCCCAGCGCGACAAGGCCCTGCCGGGCGACGACCCGGCGGTCGACTCCGCCGAGCCGGTCGATTCCGGCGAGCCCGCCGACACCTCGAGCTTCGAGGACAGCGGCACCACCACCCCCGACATGCAGGCCCCCGTCGCCGTCTGCGACGTGAGCCCCAACCCGGTGCAGCCCCCCTTCGAGACCGCCACCTGGGACGGCAGCGGCTCCTACGACCCCGAGGGCGGCACGATCACCACCTACACCTGGACGCTGGTCGAGCAGCCCGAGGGCTCCGCGGTGACCATGCCGAGCGGCACCGGCCCGAAGCGCACGGACTTCATGCCCGACCTGGCCGGCGACTACGTGGGCCAGCTCGTCGTCCAGACCAACGACGGCCGCACCAGCGAGCCCTGCGAGGTCACCCTCGAGTCGATCCCGGCCCAGGACCTGTGGGTCGAGATGTACTGGACCCACGACAACGACGACATGGACCTCCACCTGCTGCGGGGCAGCGGATCCTTCACCAGCAACCAGGACTGCTACTTCGCCAACTGCGTGCCCCCCGCGCGCCTCGACTGGGGCAGCTCCAGCACCTCCGACGACCCCCGCCTCGACCTCGACGACATCCCCGGCACGGGCCCCGAAAACATCAACATCGACGCCCCCGAGGACACGACCTACACCGTCGTCGTGCACGACTACCCCTGGACGGGCACCTACTCGGGCGGCAACGACGTGACCGTCAACATCTACCTGAACGGCTCGCTCGTCTGGTCCGACACCCGCACGATCTCCGGCGAGGACACCCAGACCTACTTCGCCGAGATCGACTGGGCGACGGGCACCGTCACGAGCCTCTGAGCCGCCTCCTCACGGCCGTCTCGGCCAGCAGGTCGCCCAGCCGCCGGCGGCTGGGCTCGCCGGCGATCATCGCCGTGCCCAGCGCGCCGAGGAGCGCCAGGACGATCCAGCCCAGCCAGCCGAAGGGGTCGGGCAGGGCGGCGAACAGCCACCCCGCCGCCAGCGGCGCGTTGCGGGCCAGCGCCCGGCCGGCGGCCGGCTTCCGCCCGGAGGCCGCGTCGACCACGACGAGGCCGAACAGGCGCTTGCCCGGGCTGTAGCGCCCGCCGTCCAGGTCGCGCAGCAGCACCAGCGCCGCGCAGGCGAGCCCCGCCGCCACGCCGGCCAGGTCCAGGGTGATCCCGTCCAGCACCGCCGCCGCCCCGTCGAGAAGGGCGAGCAGGGCGAGGTCGACCAGGCCCGCGGCCAGGCGCGGCCCGAGGGCCGGCACCGCCAGGGACCCCGGCGCCGCCGGGGCGGGGGCGGAGGCCCCCGGCTGCCAGCCGCACACCGGGCAGCGCGGCGGCTCCCCCGCTCGCGTGGCGGCGCCGCAGCGCGGGCAGCGCTCAGCCATGCCGGGGGCCCTCGGCGGGGGGCACCGCCACCGCCGCCCCCGGCTCGAGGGGGACGTGCACCATCTCGATGCCGAGCTGCTCGGCGGTCTCGAAGCTGCGGCGGTCCCGGTAGAACTCCCCGTAGCAGATGCGCCGGATGCCGGCGTTGGCGAGGGCCTTGAAGCAGTTCCAGCACGGGCTGGCGGTGATGTAGATGCTCGCGCCCTCGATGCGGACCCCGTGGCGGGCGGCCTGGATGATCGCGTTCATCTCGGCGTGGATGGTGGCGACGCAGTGGCCCTCCTCCATCATGTGGCCGACCTCGGTGCAGTGGGGCATGCCGCGAATCGAGCCGTTGTAGCCCGTCGACAGGATGGTGCGATCGCGCACGATCACGGCGCCGACGTACTTCCGGTCGCAGGTGGCCCGGGACGAGACCACCCGGGCGATGTTCATGAAGTACCGATCCCAGCTCACGCGACCGTCCATGCGAACCTCCCCGGCCCGGCTAACCAGCCCGCGGGGCCGCGCCGCGGGATAGGACGCCCCCATGCACTCGATGACCGGCTATGGCAGGGGCGAGGCCACCAACGGCGACGTGAGCGTCGTCGTCGAGATCCGCAGCGTCAACAACCGCTTTCGCGACATCAACGTCCGGGCGCCGCGGGAGTACCTCGTCCTCGAACCCCGCATCCACCAGCTCCTCCAGGGCCCGATCCACCGCGGGCGCATCGACGTCTACGTGCGGCGCACCGCGACCGAGAGCGGCCACGCCATCACCTCCGACCCGGCGCTGGCCGAGCGCTACCTCCGGGCGATCAGCGCGGTGGCCCGCCGGCTCCAGCGCCTCGACGAGGCCGTTTCCCTCGAGTTCATCCTGGCCCAGCCCGGGGTGCTCTCGACGGAGGAGCCCGAGGCCGACGCCCTGTCGGAGTGGAGCCTCGTCGGCACCGCGGTGGAGGCCGCCCGCGACGACCTCCTCGCGATGCGGGCCGAGGAGGGCCGCGCCCTGGAGCGGGACCTCCGCCGCCACCTCGACGACCTCCAGCGCCTCTGGGCCGAGGTGCAGGCCGCCTCGGAGGGGGTGGCCGAGCGGCTGCACGAGCGCCTGCACGAGCGGCTCAGCCGCCTCATCGGCGACCGCGTCGACCCCGGTCGCCTCGCGATGGAAGCGGCGATGCTCGCCGACAAGGCCGACATCTCCGAGGAGCTCGCCCGCATGCGCTCCCATGTCAAGCAGTTCAGCGAGTCCCTCGGCGCCACCGAGCCCATCGGCCGCAAGCTGGAATTCCTCGTGCAGGAGCTGCACCGCGAGATCAACACCATCGGCAGCAAGGCGGCCGAGCACCCCATCGCGCGGCGGGTCGTCGAGATGAAGAGCGTCGTCGAGCGCCTGCGCGAGCAGTCCGCCAACGTCGAGTAGCGAGGTGGGACGCCGGCGTTCGGCGGCGGCCCGGGCGGAGGCGCTCGACGCCCTCCTCGCGGGCACCGACGTGGCGGCCCGGCGAGCCGAGGACCCGGTGGGGCTCGTGCAGCCCTACCGCGACCCGGCCGACGCCGAGGTCGCCGCGGTGCTGGCGGCCCTGCTCTCCTTCGGGCGGGTCGGCTCCTTTCGGGCGGTGATCCGCGGGATCCTCGCCCTCGCGGAGGCCGCCGGCGGACCCCGGGCCTGGATCGCGGGCTTCTCGGAAGCCGACGCCCGCTCCCTCGCCCGCTTCCGCCACCGGTGGGTGCGCGGCGCCGACCTGGTGCTCCTCGCCCGCACCCTCCAGGCGGTGCTGGCCCGCCACGGCTCCCTGGAGGCCGTGTTCACCGAGGGCCTTCGCCCCGGCGACCGCGACGTGGGCCCGGCGCTCGTCCGGGCGGTGGACACCCTCCGGGAAGCCGCCCTCCCCCTCGCCGGGGCCTCGCGGTGGCGCGACCTTCCCCACGGCTTTCGCCACCTGCTCCCCTCGCCCCGGCAGGGCTCGGCCTGCAAGCGGTGGTGCATGCTGCTGCGGTGGATGGCCCGGGACGAGGCGCCGGACCTGGGTCTGTGGGCGATCCCGACCGACCGCCTCGTCGTGCCCCTCGACACCCACGTCCACCGCATCGCCCTGCTCGTCGGTCTCACCCGGCGCGGCGACGCCTCCTGGCGCACCGCGGTGGAGATCACCCGGGGGCTGGCGGAAGCCCACCGGGCCGACCCGCTGCGCTACGACTTCGCCCTCGCCCACCTCGGCATTTCCGGCGCCTGCCCGGCGCGTCCCGACCCCGACCGCTGCCGCGCCTGTCCCCTCGCCCCGATCTGCCGCCTCGGCTGGCGCGCCGCCGCGCGCCCCCCGGGTTAGCCGGCGGCCATGCCCATCGACCTCACCGCATGGCCGGGCCCCGACCGCGGCGCGCTGTTCGTCGTCACGGGAGCCAGCGGCGTCGGCAAGACCACCCTGGTGCGCCGCGCCCTCGACGCGC
>WGAH01000004.1 GCA_015489145.1 Deltaproteobacteria bacterium | reverse complement strand
GCACGGGAACCGCCCGGGCCCCGCCCTGCCGGCCCAGCGCGGTGCACAGGGCCGCGCGCACCGCCGGGTCGTCCTCGTCGCCGAGGGCGTCGAGGATCGCCCGCTCGGAGCCGGGCACCTGCCCGAGGGCCCCGGCCGCCTCGGCGCGGACGGCCGGGTCCTCGTCCGCGAGCAGGGATTCCAGCGCCTCGAGGCCGGCCGGGTCGCGCAGGCGCCCGAGGGCCCGGGCCGCGCGGGCGCGGACGGCCGGGTCCTCGTCGGCCACCCACGGGGCGAGGGCGGAGGGGGCGCCGCGGGCGACCTCGACGGCGAGGATCGCCTCGGCCGGGGTGGCGGCGGTCGCCGGGCCGGCGGCGAGGAGACCGGCGAGGGCCGGCCCGGCGAGGCGGAGGGCGGGGGGAAGCAGCCTGGCGAGGGACACGCGCGTCTCCCGGTTCCGTGCGGCGCGAGGGGAGCGCCCAGGCTAACCCGCCGCCCGCCCCGGCCGGTCGCCGCCGCGGGGCGGGAGCGCCGGGATAGGGCCGTCGCGGAGGGCCGAGGTGGCGCGGCTGTCGCGAAAGGAGCTGGAGGCGGCCCTCGCGGGCCTGCGCTCGCGGGGGGCGATCAAGGCCTTCGGGGCCCGGGTGGACCGCGACCCGGCCCTGCGCCGGGCCCTGGTGGAGCTGGCGCGGGCGCGCGGCCTCGCGCCGGACCCGGATGCGCCGGGAAAGCGGCTGGTGCGCCTGCTCCTCGACCGATCGGAGGCGGCGCGGCGGCGCGGGAACCCGGTGCGCGTGGACGAGGCCTTCACCTGCGCCTGGTGCGGCCGGGCGGTGCCGCCGGGGGGAGCCCGGGTGCGCGACCACTGCCCCTGGTGCCTGCGCGGCCTGCACGTCGACCGGGTGCCCGGCGACCGGGCGGCGGGCTGCGGGGGCGTGCTGGAGCCCGTCGGCTTCGAGCTGCGCGGCGGCGAGGTGATCGTGCGCTGGCGCTGCCTCGCCTGCGGCCACCGCTGGCGCGGGCGGGCCCACCCCGACGACCGGGTACCCCCCTCCCTCGACCCGGCCGACCTGCCCGGTCCGGCGGAGCGAGCCGAGCCGGCGCGGCCCACCGCCGACCCGCTGGAGGAGCGCGCCCGCACCCTGCCCCTGCGGGTCCTCGAGGTCGTGCGCCGCCACCGCTTGTGGCGGCCGGGGCAGCCGGTGGTGGTCGCCGTCTCCGGCGGCCTCGACAGCCGCGCCCTCCTCGAGCTGCTGCACCGCACCCGCGGCGCCCACGGCGGGCGCCTGGTCGTCGCCACCCTCGACCACGGCCTGCGCCCCGAGGCGGTCGAGGAGACGGCCCGGGTCGCCCGGGAGGCCGCCGCGCTGGGCCTGCCCTGCCGGGTGCGCCGCCTCGACGTGGCCCCGGGGCCCAACCTCCAGGCCCGGGCGCGGGCGGCTCGGAGGGCCGCGCTCCTGGCCCTCGCCCGCGCCGAGGGCGACGACGCCGTGGTGGCGACGGGCCACCACGAGGACGACCAGGCCGAGACGGTGCTCTACCGCCTCCTCCGGGGCTCCGGCGCCACCGGCCTTCGCGGCATGGCGCTCCGCGATCCCCCCTGGGTGCGCCCGCTGCTGTTCGAGCCCCGGGCGGTGATCGCGGCCTGGGCCCGGCGCGAGGGCCTGCGCTGGGTCGAGGACCCGTCGAATCCCGGCAGCCTGCGCGGGCGCATGCGGCCGATCCTCGACGAGCTGGACGCGCTGCACGGCGGCGCCCGGCGGGCCCTGGCCCGCTCGGCCCGCCTGCTCGCCCGGGACGACGCCCTCCTCGACGAGCTCGCCGCCGCCGAGCACCGCCGCCTGGACCGGGACGGCGGCGTGGACCTCGCCGGCCTCCGGGCCCTGCACCCGGCGTTGCAGCTCCGGGTCCTCCGCCGCCTCGTCGCCGCCGCCCCGCCGGGCGTGCGGGCCGACCAGCTCGAGCGCTTCCTCACCTGGGAGCCCCGGGAGGGCGGGCGCCTGCCCCTGCCCGGCGGCTGGGCCCTGGTCGTCGTCGGCGGCGTCCTGCGCGCCGGCCCGGCCGGGTGAGGTGCGAGGGCCTCTTCGGCGCGGGCGGGGACGGCTGCAAGGCCCCGTCGGCATCCACTGGGATCGTCGGGCCGCTCCGGCACGGGCGGGGACGGCCGTTCCAGGTTCACGCGCCCGGGAGTTCTCGACGAGCAACCCGTAGGCCATGGCCTCCGACCAACCGGCGAACACCGGTTTTCGGGCACTTCTTCTACGGTTGAACGCCGGCTTTCGGTGGGCTTGCCGCGATGCGCCGCGGGCTGCCTGGTCGGCTTCGGCCCACTCTTGTAGCGGGCCCCGGCCGGCCCCCGCGTGGGAGCGGTCGAGGAGCGCCGGCCTCCGGCCGGCATTCCCCGGGCGAGGCCGCCGCCTTCAACCGAGCAGGGCGTCCACCACGGCGGGCAGGGCGGCGACGATGTCGCTGGCGGTGGCGTGGCGGGGCAGGCGGGTCGCCGTCGCGCCGTGCAGCCAGCCGGCCACCGCCAGCGCGCGGTCGGGCGGGAGGCCCCGGGCGAGCATGCCGCCGACGAGGCCGGCCAGCACGTCGCCGCTGCCGGCGGTGGCGAGGCGCTCGTCGCGGAAGGGCAGCACCCAGGGGGTGCGCTCGCGGCCGACGATGCTGTGCGGCCCCTTGAGGAGCGGCACCCCGAAGTCTCGCAGGGCGTCGGCGGCGTCGAAGCGGTCGGCCTCGACCTCGGCCCGGGTGCGCCCGAGCAGCCGCCCCGCCTCGGCGGCGTGGGGGGTGAGGACGCGCACGAGCCCGGCCGGCGGCGGCACCGGGTCGCGGGCCAGCAGCGTGAGCGCGTCGCCGTCGGCCACCACCGGCCCGGGGAACGCGCGCCAGATCGCCTCGACGGCGGCCCCCTGGTCGAGACCCAGGCCCGGGCCGAGGACGACGGCGTCGTGCCGGCTCGGGTCGAGGGCCTCGGGTTCCGCCAGGATCACCTCGGGCCAGAGCCCCTTGATCGCCGGCCACTCCTCGCGGGGCGCCAGCAGGGTGACGAGGCCGACGCCGGCCCGGGCAGCGCCGTGGGCCGCCAGCACCGCCGCCCCGCGACCGGCGCGCACCGCGACGTGGCCCCGGTGCCACTTGGCCGCCCCGGGGCGCACGCGCGGCATCCAGGCGCGCACGTCGGCTTCCTCGAGCAGCCCGGCGTCGGGCAGGCGCATCGCCGGGTTGGCGAGCCCGGCGAGGTCGAGGCCGATGTCGACGACGACCACCTCGCCGGCCAGCGTCGTGCCCGGCTCGCAGAACAGGCCGGGCTTGGCCCGCCCGAGGGTGGCGGTGAGGGCGGCCGGCAGGACGAGCTCCTCGCTGCCCACCGGCTGACCCGTGTCGGCGTCGAGGCCGGTGGGCAGGTCGATGGCCGCCACCGGGCGGCCGCAGGTGGCGAGGGTGCGGACCGCGTCGGCGATGGCGCCGCGGGGCTCGGACTTCTGGCCGGTGCCGAGCATGGCGTCCACCACCAGGTCGGCGTCGGCCAGGGCCTCGTCGAGGGTGGCGAAGGGCAGGTCGACCCGCCGGGCGAGGTCGCGGTTGGCCACGGCGTCGGGGGACCGGGCCTCGACCACCGGCACGCAGGCGACGGCGTGACCGAGCACGCGGAGCCAGCGGGCCACGACGTAGCCGTCGCCGCCGTTGTTTCCGGGACCGCAGGCCACCGCGACGCGGGCGTCCGGCCAGCGCGCGTGAATCGCGTCCGCGGCCCCCCGCCCGGCGAGCTCCATCAGCACCCGGCCCGGCTGGCCGAGGTCGCCGATCACCGAGGCGTCGAGGGTGCGGACGGTGGTGGTGGTGCAGATGGGCTTCATCGCCGGATGATCTCCAACAGGTCCCGCACCGCCCGGTCGAGGCCGACGAAGACCGCGCGGGCGATGATGCTGTGGCCGATGTTGTACTCGACGATTTCGGGCACGGCGGCCACCAGCTCGGGCAGGTTGTGGTGGGTGAGGCCGTGGCCCGCCGCCACCTCGAGCCCCAGCTCTCCGGCGAGGCGGGCGGCGCGGGCGAGGCGGTCGAGGTCGTCGGGGTCGTGCTCGGCGTAGCGGGCGGTGTTCAGTTCCACCATGTCGACGCCCTGCAGGCGGCTGGCCCGCACCTGGGCGTCCTCCGGGTCGATGAACAGGCTCACCCGGATGCCGGCCTCGGCGAGGCGGGCCGCCGCCTCGCTCACCGCCTCGTGCTGCGCCCACACGTCGAGGCCGCCCTCGGTGGTGACCTCGCCCGGGCGCTCGGGCACCAGGGTGACGCGGTGGGGCCGGCCCGCCGGGGCCCGGCGGTGGCCGAGCACCTCGACGGCGAGGTCGATCATCTCGGCGGTGGGGGCCATCTCGACGTTGAGCAGGGTCTGGACCCCGTCGCGGAGGCGCGGCAGGTCGGCGTCCTGGATGTGACGCCGGTCCATGCGGATGTGGCAGGTGATCTGGTGGGCGCCGGCCTGCTCGGCGATCATCGCGGCGGCGACGGGGTCGGGGTAGGGCACCCCGCGGGCCTGGCGGATCGTCGCGACGTGGTCGACGTTCACGCCCAGTCGTCGGTAGCTCATGCTTCCTCCCTGGCGGGCGTTCCTATCACGCCCCGGCCCCGGTGCCTCCGCTCGCAAGTTCCGGACCATCCCCGAGTGCCGCCACGACTTTCGTGGTTTCTGGAACCTGCGAGCTCCGGCACCAGCGACTCCATCGGAAGGGGGGCCGCGCCCCCCGGTGCCTTCGGCACCTCCCCCGCGGCGGTCGCTTCGCGCCCGCGTGCACGCGCCAGATCGCGCCTCGCCGGGTGGTCAGGAACTCCCGGGCGCGTGCACGAGGGCGGCGCGGAAGTCCCGGGCGACGGCCTCGGCGGCGGCGCGGGCCGCCGCTTCCTCGGGCCCCTCCACCAGCACCCGGAACACCGGCTCGGTCCCGGAGTAGCGGGCCACCACCCGCAGCCCCCGCGCTCGGGCCGCGGCCACCGCCGGCAGCGCCGCGGGGTCGGGTCGCGCCTCGGCGGGCAGGGCGACCTCGCCGTAGCGCAGGTCGAGGCGCGCCACCGGCCAGCGCGTCCACCCGCGGGCGGCCCCGAGGTCGCCGTCGCAGGCGGCGAGCACCCTGAGCGCCGTGTAGAGGCCGTCGCCGGTGGGCAGGCCGTCGGCGAACAGGACGTGGCCGCTCGGCTCGGCGCCGACCCGCGCCCCGTGCTCCCGCATGAGCCGCGCGACGTGCCGGTCGCCCACCGGGGCCCGCAGCAGGCGCCCGCCGAGGGCCGCCTCCAGGCCGCCGTTGCTCATCACGGTGCCGACGAGGGGGCCGTCGACCCGGGCCGCGAGGAGCCACAGCAGGTCGTCGCCGTCCAGCCGCCCGAGGCGGGCGTCCACCAGCACCAGGCGGTCGGCGTCCCCGTCGAGGCAGATCGCGAGCTCGCAGCCGGCGGCGGCGACCTCCTCGGGGGTGGGCGGGTGCAGGGCGCCCACCCCGTCGTTGATGTTGCGGCCGTCCGGCGCGCAACCCCGCAGCGCGAGCTCGGCGCCCCGCTCCCGCAGCACCGCCGGGGCGTGGGCCGCGGCGGCGCCGTGGGCGCAGTCGAGGAGGATGCGCCGCCCGCCGAGGTCCACCGCCGGCATGGCCTCCCGCCAGGCCCGGGTCGGGTCGGGCAGGCTGTCGAGCAGGCCCCAGGCCTCCGGCGGGCGGGGGGGCGTCGGGTCGTCGCACAGGCGCTCCACGGG
>WGAH01000003.1 GCA_015489145.1 Deltaproteobacteria bacterium | reverse complement strand
TCACCCGGGACATCGAGCGCGCCCGGCGGTGGGCGGCCGACGCCCCCCACGGCGTCGTGGTCAAGCCCTGGGACGGCATGGGCGGTCGGGGGGTGATGGTCACCCGCCACGACGACCCGAACTTCGGCGCGATGCTCGAGCTGCTCACCGCCGACGGCGCCCGGGCCGCCATCGTGCAGCACTACCTGCCGGAGATTCGCCAGGGCGACAAGCGCGTCATCCTCGTCGAGGGCGAGCCGGTGGGCTGGATGCTGCGGGTGCCCCAGCCCGGGGACCACCGGGGGAACATGCACGTCGGCGCCCGGGTTGAGGCCTGCGAACTCACCGATCGCGACCGGGCCATCTGCGCCGCCATCGGCCCCCGGCTCCGGGAGGAGGGCCTGCTGTTCGTCGGCATCGACATCATCGGTTCCGCCCTCACCGAGATCAACGTGACCAGCCCCACCGGCATCCGGGAGATCAACCGGCTCTCGGGCGCCCGCCTCGAGCGCGCGGTGTCCGACGCGGTGCTCGCCCGGCTACAGTCCCGGCGCCACCCCGGAGAGATCCCATGAAGCACCCGGCGCGCGTCCTGCTCCTCGGTCTCGGCCTGGCCGCCTGGTTCGGCCCGGCGCGGTCCACCGCCGCGGCCGAGGCCACCTCCACCACCGAGGCGACGGCTGGAACCGACGCGGCGAAGTCCGACATGGACGTGGGCGACACCATCGCGAAGCGCCCGCCCCCCCGCTTCCAGAAGAAGGTCGTCAAGCCCCTCGACGAGGAGCGCTTCAAGGCGGATCTCGCCGCCTGGGAGGGCCGGGAATACCCGGCCATCGAGTACCTCGGCGCCCGCTGGCTCGGCGTCGACGTGGAGTTCGTGCACGCCTGTCGCGAGGGCCTCGAGCTGATCTACCGGCGGGACTACAAGGCGGCCAAGCGCTACTTCGACGGCCTCGGCTCCGAGTACCGCGGCACCGCGCTGTCGCCGGTCGGCCAGATCCTGATCTGGCAGGCGCTCATGCTCGAGAACTTCGATTTCCGCTACGAGGTGCAGTACCAGACCGCCTACCGCCGGGCCCGCATGGAGCTCGAGGAGGCGATGCTCTCGCCGGGCAACGAGGCCTGGGAGTGGTTCATCATGGCCGGCATCCTGGGCATCGACGCGATCCACACCATGCGGAAGGAGGAGTGGACCACCGCCCTCAACCGCGGCTACGAGGCGATGAAGGCGGTGGCCAGGGCCCGCGAGCTCGCCCCGGACTTCCGCGACGTGCTGCTCGGCGACGGGCTGTTCAACTACTGGGTGACGGTGATCTCCAAGAGCAGCAAGGCGATTCCCGACCTCGGCGACCGGCGCGAGGAGGGCATCCGGCAGATGGTCACCGTCGAGCAGCAGGGGGTGTTCCTGAGCGCCCCGGCCACCCTCGGCCTCACCTTCACCTGGATCGAGGAGGGCCGGCGGCGCGACGCCCTCGCCAGCGCCCTCCGCAACCACGCCCGCTACCCCGACAACGTGATCAACGAGCTCACCCTGTCGCGGGTCTACATGTACAACCGGCGCTACGCCGACGCCGAGCGCACCTTGAAGCACGTCCTGGAGGTCGCGCCGGACAACATGCGGGCCCACTACTACTTCGGGCGCCTCTACCTGCGCTGGAAGAAGTACGACGAGGCCCTCGCCAGCCTCGACCGCTACCTCGCCTTCAAGGACGTCTCCGACATCGACCGGGCCATCGCCCTCTACTACAAGGGCAACGTCTACTGGCGCCTCAAGGACTGGGACGCGGCGGAGGCCGCCTACAAGCAGGCCTGGAAGGTCGGCCGCATCGACCGGGCGAAGCGCCGCCTCGAGCGCCTCGACGAGAAGCGGGCCGGGAAGTAGGCGACTTCCGCCGCGCTTCCCGCCGCTACTTCACATCGGGGATGCGGAGCTTCATGCCCGGCCTGAGCGCGATGCCGCCGTGGAGCACGTCGGCGTTGGCGTCCCGGATCTTCGGCCAGTAGGCGGAGGTGCCGTAGTACTTCTTGGAGATCCCGCCGAGGGTGTCGCCCCTGCGGACCTTGTGCATGCCGATCAGCTCCACCGTGCCGGTGGAAACGGCAGGGGCCGCCGCCGGCTTCGGCGCCGGAGCGGGCTTTTCGGCGGCCGCCGGCGCGGCGGGGGCGGGTTGCTCGGCGACCGCCGGCGCGGCGGCGGGGGCCGCCTCGGCGGGGGTCTCGGCGGCGAGGGCCTGCACGGTCTGTTCGGGCGCGGCCTCGCCCGCGTCGCCGCCGCCGAACAGGAAGGCGGCGAACAACAGGGCGGCGCCGGCGCCTCCGATGAGGGCGGTGGCGGTGGACCAGATCCGCACCCGGCGCTGGAGCTCCTCGACCTGGGCCTCGAGGTTGGCGTTGTCGGTGCGGAGCGTGCGGGCCTCGGCCCGGAGCTTCTTCACCTCGCTGCGGTCGCGGGAGGCCAGGCGGGTCCGCAATTCCTCGTCGCCGGCGACCTGCTTGCGGTGCTCGCTCTCCACCCAGTCCCGGAGGCCGGCCTGGAGGATGGCGCCGTTGTCCCGGGCGTTGTCGAGCCAGCGGAGCGCTTCCTGCCACATCTTCCGCTTCGCGTAGACCTTTCCGAGGAGCAGCGCCGCCTCGGCGTCGGTCGGGTCGAGGGTCAGCAGCATGTGCAGGCGCTCGGCGGCCGCGGCGAAGTCGCCGTTCTGGTACTCGGCGAGGGCCTCGTCGTACAGCGCGATGTTCGCGTTGAGGCCCGACTGGTGGAGGACGCGGCGAATGGCGTCGGTGGCTCCGACACCGCCGGTTCCGCGGGGCATTTCGTCGATGTCGAGTTCGTGGAGGCTGGACATGGGACACCCGGGGAGGAGGTGCGGTCGCGAGGGGATCGCGGGGATTCGGGGGGGCCGTCGGCGCCGATCCGGCGCGAGAAGGTGAGGTGGATCGGCGCGTGACTATTGACATAGCAATAGCTCGCCGAGAAGTCTACCCCCTCTCCGGGTTTTTTTTCCGGCCGCCGGGGCGCGCGCGTCCGGTCGGGCTTTCAGTCCTCGATGGGCTGGTCGAGAACCTCGGCGGCCAGCGAGGCGGACACCACCCGGCGGTTCAGCTCCCGCACGTCGCCGAGAAGCTCGGCGAGCGCGTCGAGACGGCCGCCGGCCTCGATGCGCGCCGCCGTCTCGTGCAGCGCCGCCGCGGCCTCCTCCACGTCGACGGAGGCCCCCTCCATGCGGGAGGTCCGCATGATCCAGCTGTCGGGCCGGGCGCCGGCGCGGGCGGCGCCGCCCCCGGCCGCCAGGCAGGAGACGACCACCGCCAGCGCCAGCGCCGGAAGGTGGGAGGAGCGGGCCATCGCTACACCGGGGCGGTGCGGCTCCGGGCGTTGAGCAGCTCGAGCTTGACGAGGCTCAGCGCGCCGGCGGCGAGCCGCTTGAACTCGGCGGTGGAGTGGAGGCTCAGGAGCTGCCGGGCCAGGAAGCGCGGCCGCCCGTAGAAGCGGCGGTGGGCGATCTTGAGCAGCTCGAGGATCTGCTCGCGGGTGAGGTGCTCCTCCCAGGCGACGGGCACGTCGACGCCGCAGAGGGGGTCCTTCATGAGCCGGTCCCAGACGTCGGCCTCGTACAGGCCCTTCTTGGCGCCCTCGAGGAAGCTGTCGGTGCCGGGGTAGGGCGAGAAGACGGCGAAGACCGCGTAGTCGGCGTCGAGCTTGATCGCCTCGTCGACGTTTCGCAGCGCCTCCTCGAAGGAGCGCTCGTGGGGGCCGGCGAGCATGATGTAGGCGACGCTCTTGACGCCCTCCTCGCGGCACCACTTGAAGACGCGGTGCACGTCGTCGGTGTCGCAGTGCTTGCCCCACACGTCGAGGCCCTCGTTGTTGGCGCTCTCGACGCCGAAGTGGATCTTGGTGCAGCCGGCCTCGCGGCTGCGGCGGATCTGCTCGCGGGTGGTGCCGGCGATGGTGGTCTTGTAGGACCACTTGAACTTCAGGCCCCGGCGCTCGATGGCGTCGCAGAACTTGAGCACCCACTGGCTGTTCGGGGTGAACAGGTCGTCGATGTACATGATCTCGCCGATGCCGAGGCTCAGGCAGTGCTCGACCTCGTCGAGGATGTCGTCGATGTCCCGGATGCGGTACTGCTTCTTGTAGGTGAGGCAGAAGGGGCACGAGTGCGGGCAGCCACGGCTCGTGATCGCCGTGGTCATGATCGGCTCCTGGGTGCCCGGCAGGTAGTAGTCCTTGTAGCGGACGCGGCTGCGATCGGGCCACGGGTAGGCCGTGAGGTCGCGCTGGCTGGCGCGCTCGGGGTTCTTGATCACCTGGCCGTCGGACTTCCACCACACGCCCGGGATGCCCGACCAGTCCTTGCCCTTGTCGAAGCGCTTGATCATGTCGAGCCAGGCGTCCTCCCCGTCGCCGGTGACGATGGCGTCCACGCCCTTGAGCTGGATCGCGTACTCCGGGAACATGTTGGGGTGCGGGCCCCCCAGCACGATGCGGGCGTTGGGGTTGAGCTTCTTGACCGTGTTGATGGTCATCTGCACGTCGGGCAGCGAGTGCGTGAAGGTCGTGATCCCGACGAGGTCGAGGTCGTAGCCCTTGAGGAGCTGCTCGAAGTCGGGGTAGTCGAGGTCGTCGACGACGGGGTCGCAGATCTCGACCCGGTAGGGCGAGCGCTTCTCCACGGCGGCCTGGAGGTGCATCAGGCCGAGGGGCGGGAAGATGTAGACCCCGTGGGCGTGGGCCTTGGGGATGCCCGCCCACACGCGGAGCTTCTCGGGGGGCTGGATCAGGGTGGCGCTCATGGGGAGTCTCCGGCC
>WGAH01000002.1 GCA_015489145.1 Deltaproteobacteria bacterium | reverse complement strand
GCGGGTGGGGCACGTCGAGGCGCCGGGCGAGGGTGCGGAGGTCGCGGCGGGGCAGGCCGTAGAGGTAGCGGGCCATCTTGAGCGTGCAGACCACCGGCCCCCAGCGCGGGGGCTCCCGGCCGGCGGCGCGAAAGCCCGCGGCGAGGAAGGCGAGGTCGACCTCGGGCTTGTGGCCCACGATCACCGCGCCCTCCACCAGCGCCGCCACCCGGTCGAGGAAGGCGGCGAAGGGGGGATGGCCGGCGACCATCGCGTCGTCGATGCCGGTGACCTCGGCGGCGGTCTCCGGGATCGCCCGCCCCGGGTCGACCAGGCTGGCGCAGGACCGGGCCGCGCCCTCGCCGTCGACGCGGACGGCGCCGATCTCGATGATGCGGTCGCGGGCCGGGTCGAGCCCGGTGGTCTCGAGGTCGAGCGCCACGGTGGGCGCGCGGTCCGCGGGCAGGTCGAGGAGGCGCTTCAACCCTGGTCCGCGTCCTTGCCGGCGTCGGGCTCGGTGGGCTCGACGAGCCAGTCCGGCAGGCCGGGAGGGGTGAACTCGCCGTCGCCGTCGGCGTCGACCCAGATCGGGTTGGTGATCGCGTAGGGGTAGACCGGGAAGCTGTTCGGGTAGCGCACCGGGTCGCCGAGGAGGCTGCCGATGCTGCCCACCCCCGACAGCGCCCCCATCACGACGTCCTGGAGCTGGATGGGCGGGATGTCCACCGCGGTGAAGATCGGCGTCATGTCGTCGTCCCCGGCGACGATGACGACGTACCAGGAGTCGCGTTCGGGCTGGACCTCGACGTCCTGGAGGAACTTGAGCACGTCATCGGCCTGGAGATCGGAATCCGTCCACTCCCGGATGAGGGTGCCGTTCTCGTACAGCTCCACCCGGTCCACCCCCATCCACAGGGGCGACTGCACCTCGATGCTCAGGGTCACCGGCGAGCCCTGCACGGTGCTGCCCGGGCCCACGTCCTCGCTGCCGGCGTAGAAGCGGACGAAGGGGCCGTAGGTGGCGATGACCCGGCCCTGGCGCACCGCCTCGGCGACGGCGGCCTCGTCGAGGAAGGCCGGGTCGTCGGTGTCGGCCATCACGTAGTTGCGCGGGCAGCCCGCCTCGATGAAGTGCTTGTCGTGGGTGTCGGAATTGCCGAGGGCCGTGAAGCGGTAGCCCATGTTGAGCAGCGCGAACCAGTCGTCGATGGCGCCGTTGCGCCCGTAGCCGAGGGTGTAGACCCCGTCGGCGAGGTCCTGCTGCTCCTGCATCGTGCGGGTGATGATGTCGTAGCCGCTCACCGAGGGTTCCACCCCGTCGGCCAGGTCGGCGGCGTAGGCGTCGAGCTCGGGCTGGGTGGGCGTCCGGATGAAGTCGAAGCGCTTGCCGTTGAGCAGCTCCAGGCCGTCGAAGTCCAGGGTGAAGTTGTCGGCGTCGAGCAGCGGGTTGCTCGCGGTGAGCAGGCTGTAGTCCAGGACGGGCTGCCCGTTGGCGTCGGTGGTGTAGGGGTTGAGGTGGTACTGGTCGAAGTAGCCGAGGATGCCGTCGCGCGGGTGGCCGACGAAGACGAAGGGTTCCACGCCGCCCCGGGCGCCCAGGCCCCGGATCCCGTCGATGATCTCGGTCGGCGTGAGGCCCGTCCAGTCCAGGGCCCCGCCGGCATCGCCCATCACGTCCTGCACCAGCGGAAAGCCGAGGAAGTGGCCGAGCTCGATGGTGGTGACCTCGAGGCCGATGGCGGTGTTGACCCATTCCTCCAGCCCGAGGTCCTCGATGGCCGGGCGGTAGTCGGTGATCACGTCGTGGTCGTTGGACGTGAAGAACTCCACCCCCTCGGCGGCCATGGTGAGGGCCCGGTCGTGCAGGGAGACGCCCGAGTCGTGGCTCGGCCGGGCGTGGACGTGGAAGTCGGCGCTGATCCAGCCGCGGGTGTCGACGTCGCGCACGACCTGGAGCCGCAGGTCGACCGTCTCGCGGCGGTCGAGGGTGAAGGTGTCGCTCTCGTCGATCTCGTACTCGATGCCGCGGCTGGCGACGGCGCGGTAGGTGCCCGGCGGCAGCACCACCTGCCCCTCGCCGTGGGCGACGAAGCTGACCTGGGCCGGGTCGCCGGCGATGTAGCCGTCGCCGAGGACGCTGTCGCGGGGGCTGTCGCCGTCCACGGAAAAGAAGCTCACCTTGGCGGGCACCGGCAGGCCCGTCTCGTCGACGACGGTGAAGTGGACGCTGGCCGGCTGCGGCGAGCCGAGGCTGAGCTCGAGGGTCTGCCCCTCCTCGACGGTGATCGGGAAGCGCTCGCCGTCGGGGCGGCCCTCCTCGTGCACCATCAGCTCCCAGTCGCCGACGGGCAGGGTGCCGCCGAAGGAGCCGTCGGGCACCGGGTCGTCGCCGACGTCGGTGATCCAGTCGGAGTAGGGGGCCTCGGCGCCGGGCTCGTAGACGAAGACGTGGACGCCGGAGAGCGCCACGCCGGTGCCCTCCTCGACCACCCGGCCCTCGACCCGGCCCACGGGCACGCCCCGCACCTCGAGGAGGTTGTCGAGAACGCTGCCCACGTCGCCGCGGCCCACGGTGAACCAGCGGTCGTAGCTCAGCGCGGTGCCGTCGGCGAAGCGCCGCTGCTTCGTGTCGTCGCCGGCCAGGCCGCCGCCGACGGCGACGGTCTGCGACGAGGTGAACAGCGGGAAGAAGAGCTGCCCCTGGTCGGCCATCAGCCCGTAGCTCACCCCGTCGCCCACCCCGGCGAGGAAGGGCATGGCGATCGGGTCCTGCATCGTGTTGATGCCCTCGAGCTCGAGGTCGTGCAGGTAGCTCTTCTCGTCGTAGCCGACCCCGGGCAGGAAGACGTCGATGCTGCCGCCCTGGAGGTAGAAGTCGCCCATGACCAGGCCGGTCTCGAGCGCCAGTCCGAGCACGTCGAGCTCCGTGTCGGAGCCGGGAACGGGGTCGGCGTCGAGGTCGGCGTCGCAGGGGCTCTCGTCGGCGAAGACGGCGTAGGTCCGCATCTGCAGGGCCGGCGAGCCGGGCTCGAGGATGTAGTCGGTGCGCATGCGGAAGATCGGCCGCTGCGCCGTCCAGAGCATCGCCCACAGCGGGTCGAGGAGGCTGATGAAGGACTGCTCGGGCCCCTCGGTGCAGATCACGGCCGGGCCGCCGTCGGAGCCGTCGGCGATCACCTGCACGGTGCCCGCGTACTCGTCGGCCTCCTGCACGTTGAGGTTGACCGTCGGGAACATCTCGGCGAGCTGGTCGTTGCCGTTGCCGTGGAGGTAGCGCGGGTCGGGGCGCTGGAGGTCGGCGTCGATGACGCTGGCGCCCGAGGTGTGGGGCCCCATGCTCGGGCGGGGGCCGAGGATGGCGACCCGGATGCGGTCGTTCTCGATCACGAAGTCGCCGGGCCGGGCCAGGGCCTTGGGGCCGCCGATGGTGTCGCTGAGATCGGCGATCTCGTAGGCCCGCGCCCAGGTGTCGGGCTGCTGGCAGGCGGTGGCGAGGAGGGCGGCCGCCGAGACGGCGAGCGCCGGGAGGAGCGGCGTGGCGGGGCCTCGCATGGAACCCTCGGGGTGGTGCGCGTGAGGGAGGCAGACTACTGTCCCGACCCTGCGAGGTCCACATGAACCAGGAGATGCCCCACCTGCTGCTGTCCGCCTCCCTTCTCGCCGGCCTGCTCGCCGGCGGCGCCGCCCACGCCGGGGGCGGCGGCAAGGCCGACGGGGGGAAGGACGAGGCCGCCGTGCCCACCCCCGAGCCCTACGCCCTGGTCCAGGTCTGGGGCACCCTCTACGACCAGGACCAGGACCGCACCGCCGACCCGGCCGGCTACGGCGATCCCGAGGACGACCCGGGCTTCAAGCTTCGGCGGGCCCGCGTCGGCTTCGAGGGCAAGGGGCACGGCGTGCGCTACGGCGTGATCCTCGGCATGGCGAGCGCCTACGACGCCATCGGCGGGGCGGGCACCGAGCGCGGCGAGCTGGTCGACGGCTACGTCGGCTACAAGCCCCTGCGCGGGCTGTGGCTCACCGCCGGCGTCCAGAAGATCCCCGTCGGCCGCGAGCAGCTCATGAGCTCGAGTCGCCTCGCCCTCGCCGAGCGCTCGGTGTCCACCGAGTGGATGACGCCGGGCCGCGACGCCGGCCTGGTGGCGGACTACCGCAGCAGCGAGGACGAGGACGGCAGCCGCCTGCGCCTGCGGCTCGGCGCCTTCAACGGCGACGGCTCGGCGCTCGGCGACGACAACGCCGGCAAGCTGTTCTCGGGCCGGGTCGAGTTCGTCCACGGGCCGGGCAACGTCTACCGCACCTGGGGCCGCGTGAAGAAGCCCACCTTCGGCGTCGCGGTGGACGCCTGGTCCAACACCGACGTCAACGTCGCCACCCTGGGCTACGGCGGCGACGCGATGGTGCGCGTCGGCGGGCTGGCGGTGCTCCTCGACGCGCGCTTCGCGACGCTCAAGCCGGTGGACGAGCCCGCCGCCCTGCCGGGGCGTGGTGGCGAGCACGTCCGGCAGGGCGGCTTCGTGCAGGTCGGCTACACGGTGGGGGCCTGGGAGCCGGCGGCCCGCTTCGCGATCTTCGACGACGACACCGGGGCCACCGACAACGGCGACGTCGGCGAGGGCACCTTCGGCTTCACCTGGCACGGCCGCGGCGACGCGGTGCGCGCCGGCGGCGGCTACGTGCTGCGCCTCGAGCGCGGCGGCGCCTCGATCCCGAACGACACCGCCCGGCTGTGGATGCAGCTCCGCATCTGACCGGACGCGCGGGCCGCCGGCGGCGGGAAGCCGACCGGCGGCGGGGCGCCCGTCGGCGGGGCCGGATCAGCGCCGCCAGGCGGTGCGGCCGGCGACCCGCAGGCCGGCGACCGCGGGCCCCGGGTCGGGCAGGCTGAGGATGCCGGCGGGGACGTGGTCGAAGGGGGCGTACCAGCCCTTCGCCTCGCCGAGCTCGCGCCCGTCCTCGTCGAGGAGGGTGACGGGCACCGTGCGGGGGCCGGGCTCCCGGCGCACCGTGCGCTCGCCGATCCACTCGGCCCCGCCGTCGGATCGCAGCAGCACCGCCACCCACGTCCGCGGCGGGGGCGTGCGGGCGTGCTGGCCGTAGAGCTCGTCGACCTGCTGGATGCGGGTGGCCAGGGCCTCGTAGGTGAAGCCGCTCACCCAGTAGGGCGAGCAGTAGCTCATGAAGTCGTAGTAGCTGTCGGTCTCCTTGAGGGCGCCGCTGAACAGGTCGTAGCCGCGCCAGTCGATGAGGCCCTCGTCGTTCGGGTAGCTCGGGTCCTCGCCGGCGGCGCCGCAGCCCGGGGAGTGGGAGCGGCCGTGGGCGTGGCCGACCTCGTGAATCATCGTCTCGGGGGCCCAGTCGGGGAAGCCGACGCCGATGCTGGCGCGGCTGCCGGCGTCGCTGGCGCTCATCGCCATGTTCGACAGCCCCGCCACCCCGCCGCCGTAGGCCGCCGAGGACTCGGCCGGGTCGAAGAGGCCGTAGATGTAGACGTCGTCGTCGACGCCGTAGTCGTCGCGCAGGTTGGAGACCGTGCCGAGGAGCGTGTCCCAGCCGCTGCCGTAGTTGTCGACGGTGCCGTTCCAGGCGTAGGGCTCGCCGACCTCGAACTCGACCCGGACCACGGGGTATTCCTTGTAGAAGTACTGCTCGAAGGTGGCGATCTGCTCGTCGCTCGTGTCGGGCAGGCGGCCGGAGCCGTCGCCGTCGTACTCGATGGGGATGATGAAGATGCGGAGCAGGCCGCCGTTGTCCACGGCGCCGAGGGCCGCCGAGGAGCCGTCGTCGGGCCACTCGGCCCCGGCGGTGAGCGAGCGGTCGGCCTCGCCCGGGGCCAGGGCCGGGTCGTAGACGCTCACCATCCAGGAGGTGTCCGGGGTGATCGCGTCGCCGGGGACCTCGAAGTTGAGCGTGGTGCCGAGGTCGGTGGGGTCGGACTCGCCGGCGAGGGAGACGCTGGCCTCGACCCCGGTGGAGAAGGAGCCGCCCTCGAACAGGGTGAGCTTGCCCTCCAGCTCGCGGGGGGCGTCGAGCTCGCCCGGGTCGAGGAAGACGCGCACCATCGCGTCGCGGCCGGCGACGACGGGCGGGTCGGTGAGGTCGTCGTCGGGGTCCTGCTCGACGAGGGCGCCGCCCTCCATCAGCGGGATCTCGACGGCCTGGTAGAGGTAGACGGCGGTGATGTCCACGCCCTCGGCGAGCTCGCGCGACTCGCAGAGGGGCTCGCCGTGGGCGCAGTCGAAGCGCACGACGGGGGGCTGGCAGCCGGCGAGGAGCAGGGCGAGGACGGGGCGCACGCGGGTTCCGCTCGTAGGGGGAGCCCCGGATCGGGGCTCCCACGGGTTCGCCATCTTCTTAGCGGCCGGCTCGGGGGGGTCGCAACGGGGGGCGCGCCTCTTGACAGGATTCTCGCCCCGCCGCGCGGCCCCGGGGCGCGCGCCTACCGGAGCTCGTAGTGGCCGGGCACCCAGTGGCGGCCGCGGCCGCGGCCGACCCAGTGGCCGGGGACCCACACGCGGGCGACGCGGGGGGGCGGCGGCGCCGGGGCGTAGTGGCCGGCGACCCAGACCCGGCGGCCGACCTGCACGGTCCAGTGGCCGGGGACCCAGACCCGCGGGGCCTCGACGACCACCCGCACGCCGCCGGCGTGGGCCTCGGAGGGGGTGGCGAGGGTGGCGGCGCCGGCGAGGGCGAGGACGGGGATCAGGCGGCGGACGAATGCCATGGTGGCCTCCTCGTTCACGGGGGAGGGAGGGGGCTTTCGCCTCTCCCTCCCGGTTGCGGACACCCCCCTGGACGCGGGGCGGCGCGTTCCATTCGACGCGAGCCCCGCGAGGGTGCGCGCCGCGCCCCCCTCGGCGGCGGGGCCTCGCTGAGGATGCCGGTGGCACCGGGCGGAAAGCCGCGTCCCGCCGCGGGTCGCCGCCGCCGCCGGCCCGCCGCCTTGACCCGACCGCCCGGGGGGGCTTTGATGCCGGACCATGCGATGCCTCCTGCGCCTCCTCCTGTCCGCCCTCGTGCTCCTGCTCGGCGCCCCGGCGCGCGCCGACTCCGCCGCCGACGCCTGGGAGGCCGCCATCGACCGGGCGGTGCCCGCGGTGGTCTCCCTCCGGGTCTCGGCGCCCCGGAGCTTCGACATGGCCCCGGCGACCAACGCGGTGGCGACCGGCTTCGTCGTCGACGCCGAGCGCGGCATCATCCTGACGAACCGCCACGTCGTCGGGCCGGGGCCGGCGGTGGCGGAGGCGGTGTTCCAGGACAACGAGGAGGTCGAGGTCGAGCCGATCTACCGCGACCCGGTCCACGACTTCGGCTTCTTCCGCTTCGACCCGGCCGACGTGCGCTTCATGCCCGTCACCGCCCTCGAGCTCGCGCCGGGCGCCGCCCGGGTGGGTCTCGGCATTCGGGTCATCGGCAGCGACTCGGGCGAGAAGCTGTCGATCCTGCCCGGCACCCTCTCGCGCCTCGACCGGCCGGCCCCCTCCTACGGGCGCGGGCGCTTCAACGACTTCAACACCTTCTACATCCAGAGCGCCTCGGGCACCTCCGGCGGGTCGAGCGGCTCGCCGGTCATCGACGCGACGGGGCGGGTGGTGGCGCTCAACGCCGGCAGCCGGCGGCGCGGGGCCTCGTCCTTCTTCCTGCCCCTCGACCGGGTGGTGCGGGCGTTGCGGCTGATCCAGGCCGGCGAGCCGGTCACCCGGGGCACCCTGGAGGTGGTCTTCCGGCACGTGCCCTACGACGAGGCGCGGCGGCTCGGCCTCGACCCGGCCACCGAGGCGCGGTTTCGCGCCGCCTTTCCCGACGGCACCGGGCTGCTGAGGGTGGCGCAGGTGCTCGAGGGCGGGCCGGCGGACGGCCGGGTGCGGGTGGGCGACCTCCTCGTGGCGGTGGACGGCGAGCCGGTGGCGACCTTCGTGCCCCTCGAGGCCGTCCTCGACGAGCGCGTCGGCGGCTCGCCGTCCACCGCCACGAGG
>WGAH01000001.1 GCA_015489145.1 Deltaproteobacteria bacterium | reverse complement strand
GTCCTTCTGCGCGGCCGGCGCATCGCCCCCGCGCCCCCGACCGGCCGGGCCGGCGGCGGCTAGCCCTCCTCCTGCTCCTCGCGCATCCGGCGCACGCTGAAGGCGTTGAGCTTGCGCCGCATCTTGAGCGCCTCGCCGCGCTCGAAGCGGAAGCGGCCGCCGGTGATCGGGCCGTGGGGACCGTCGCGGTCGCCGACGTGGGCGAGCTTGAGGTCGGTCTCGATCGTCTCGCGCAGGGCCATCAGGTGGAAGCGCACCTTGACCACCATGCCCACCGACAGGTGCCGGACCTGGCGACCGGGCAGGTGGATGCCCATGCCGAGGTAGGACAGGTCGCGCATCGTGCCCCGCAAGGGGAGCGGGTGCTTGGGCGCCTTGAGCTCGACCTCGATGCGCTCGCGGTGGCGCGGGTGGATGCGCTGGATGCGCCGCACGTTGAACAGCCGGCGCAGCTCGCCGGGCAGGGCGGCCCGGCGCTCGCCCCAGTCCTCGAAGCGCAGGTCGGCCTCCCCCTCGCGGACCTCGCGCACGGCGGCGGCGAGGCGGAAGGGCGTGGCGAGGAGCGGCGAGCTGAAGCTCAGCGAGAGCGCGGCGCCCGGTTCCAGCCCCTCGGCGGACTCGCCGACGAGGGTGCAGCCGTCGGAAGACAGGAAGCGAAGCTCCAAGGCCCGTTCCTCGCCGCCCTCCGGCCCGCCGCGGCAGGCCAGCAGCACCGGGTCGACCTCCCGCACCACGTAGGCCTGCGCGATCTCTCGTCTGCCTTGCGCCAGCTTCAGCTCCTGCAGGTCCCCGCTACGGACGGCGGAAGACGGCCTTGAGGGCCGCCCCGCCGCGGGGCTCGGAGCCGCCCCCTATCGCGCCGCGCCGCGCCCCGCCCCCCTCAGGGGCACTCGACGTCCTCGAGGACCAGGGCGTTGTCGTCCTCGTTGCACTCCCGCACCCAGCCGACGCCGGCCTCGTCGTCCACCACGACGGTGAGCACGTCGTTCACCACGTCCTCGTCGGGGATCTCGAAGCGCAGGGGCGCGCTGACGGCGCCGGGGTCGACCACCTCGCTCCACCAGTCCGTCGCCAGCAGCACGTCGGCGTCGCGGCCCGTGTAGACGCTCACCGGCACGCCGTCGCGAATCGGCGAGGCCCCCGCGTTGCCCAGGCGCACCGTCAGCTCGTGCACCCCGCGCCCGCAGTCGATCTCGCACAGCTCGGCGAGGGGCACGGCGTCCGGCGCCGCCCCGCCGGAGGCCGGGTGCGGGTCGCCGCTGCGGAAGTTGTTGTGCGTCGGCCAGTTCGGGTCCGGCGTCGCCGGCACCGCCAGGTCGTCGTCGATGTTGGTGATCGCGTAGGCGTGCTGGTTCCACACCTGCCGGGCGCTCAGCCAGCTCCCCGAGGCGCTGCCGAGGACGTAGATGCCGGTACGGTCCTCGCCCTGGTGGCCGCCGCCGTTGGGGACGACGATCTCGGCCTGCCCGTCGCCGTCCACGTCGGCCACCGTCGGGTACTCGTGCAGGGTGCGGGAGGCGTGCTCGTCGTCCTCCAGGCGCACGTCGCCGGTCAGCCCGTCGAAGACCCACAGCCGCGTCTCGTCGGCGTAGACCACCTCGGGCCGTCCGTCCCCCTCGAAGTCGAAGACGCAGGAGCCGGTGGCGTGGGAGGAGGCATCCGTCACCGGCGCCGTCCAGTCCACGGTGCCGTCGGGCTCGTAGACCGTGTAGGTCGTCGCGTCGGCCACGCCGATCTCGGGCTCGCCGTCTCCGTCGAAGTCGGCGATGGTCGGCGGCCCGCCGTTGCCGCCGCCGCTGAGCGACCACCGGGCGCTCACCGCGCAGTCGGCGCCGTAGACCGCCACCTCGCCGGCGCCGACCACCGCCACCTCGCCCTCTCCGTCCCCGTCGAGGTCGGCCGCCGCGCCGAAGCCGTCGTGGACGCCCTCGACCTCGCAGATCACCTCGGCCTCGGGGTCGTAGAGGGTGTTGCCGGCCACCAGCTCCTGCGTGCCGCCGCCGACCTCGACGGGGACGGAGAGGGCGAGGTGGCGGTGGTCGGCGCCGGCGAGGTGGCGGTCTACGGCGCCGACTGCGCGGTGAGCGCCC